>JBDRBZ010000268.1:0-2102 GCA_043822175.1 Candidatus Omnitrophota bacterium | reverse complement strand
GATGAAATAAAGAAAAAATACAGCCCCGCCAACCAAGCGCTGAAATGCCTCGAAGGCGCCAATAACAGGTGGTGGATCTTCGCGGTCAACTTCCTGTACATGAACTGCCTGCCTCTGTCCATGCCGTCCATGCAGTGGCTTACGCCTGTCGTGGGCTGGGCCTTTGTGGCGATGGCGGTCAATATATACGTTTCATGGAAGGGCAGCCGTAAAACAGTGGGCGGCGATTTTAAGGAAAGGGTATTAAGTATTTTCAGGCGCCGCGCGCCGGCGCCGGCCGTTGCGAGGCCTCCGGCCACGATGCCTGCCGCTTCCGAATCCCCGGCCGAAGGACCTCGAAGAGATAGGCCCTTAGCGGGACTATCCGCTGTGTCCCATGAAGGAGCCGGTCAATTACGCGGCCTTGACAGGCTGTTGCCTCCGTTCCTGACGGTTAATGATTTCTATGCCATGCAGTACGCGCCGGATTTCGGGACATACGAAAAAAGGATAGAACATTTAAGGCTTGTCAAACAGAGGGTCAGGGCGCTCGAGGCCCTTTTATTGACCATGGCCGCCGGAAGCCGCATATATGATGAGCTCGATATCCCGGAAATATTCCGGCCTGAGTCGATCGTCCTTTTGTGCGAAAGCGCTGTCAGCTCCATAGAGAGCCTGGAAGTTCCGATTGATCCGGGCCAGGGCCCCAGGAGGCAGATATTGAATGAAATACAGGCCGAAATCCTGTCATATGTTAATCTGACATTTTCACTTGTCGAAGATCTTTTGATATATATCGGATACAATTACGGAAAACTTAAGGACGGATCAAATTATTCTCCCCCGGCGGCCGCCTGGCTCAAGGACATGGTTGAGAACCGTTATGTTTTGCTTTACAGGATTTATGAGATAAACCAGCGGCTCATTTATCTGGTTGAAAGGATATGCATGCCTGCCCGCGATGGCGATGGTAATCCGGAAAAGGATGTGCGGGATGTGGACCTGACAGAGCATGTGGCGATGTCACTGGTTTATGATACGGCCGACCTGGAAGGCCCGGGCAGCGTCCGTTTCGTGCATGGAGTAAGCCTGCGCAGGGATCTCGGTTATGAGCGTGTTTTACTTGAGAGGATTTCGTTCGATGGGGTTAAAAAAATATGCGGTGAGCTCAGGAAAAACGCTTTATGCAATTTTTATTTAGGAAAAGAGCCGCTGGATATGAAAGAAGAACCCTTTATAAACGTAAAATTGCGGATGACAGAAGGGCAGAAAGCCGTGCTTACGTTCGAGAATAACTGCGTTGCAGGGCCCGTCAACCCGGCGGCCCTGATGCTTATGGCCCTGCCCGGGTATTCCTTAAAGCGCGCGACCCAAGAAAGCAGGATCGAAGACAGACATAGACAGCTGCTGCCTCCGGAGCCGGGTGGGGCGGGCCATGCCGAAACCGGGCCCTCCTTCGACCCCATATACGGCGGGTTCGGATTCGGGCTTGCCAAACTTTTTCACGAAGCGGCCGTCGCCGGCGCCAGTGTTGAAGTGTACGTAAAAGGCGAGGACGGCAGGACTTACCTCATGACGTTGGACAGAGGCAGGATACCGTATGTTCGCGAAACAAGTAGCACCATGATACGCACAAAGACAGGATTTAAGGTGATTGTGACGTTTCCCCGGGCCAAGGTGCTGCCCGGTGTGGAAACTATACCCGATGATGTGGTCAGGGCCGCGGGTTCTTATCCTGACGCACACACCGTGAAAAATCTGTTATTTGTCGCTCTTTACGGTGAACGCAGCGTAGGGGCAATAATTGACATGGTGAGAGAAACAAGAATGGGCGTGGCCAGGATAGGGGAACTGGATTTCACAAGGCTTATTAGGATAAGTTCCCATGAATTCCGGCTCCCGTTTGAGACAGAGACAGGGCGCAGGAAAGTGCTGGTTGCCGGGATTCCCGGGCCTGCCGATATCGCGGGTTCTGCGGCTGTGAGCGGTCAGCGTATACGCATGGAAATACGTGATCGGGACAATAGCCCCAGATCATCGCCTCAGGGCAATGCGATCGCCGCGGTTATATCAGCGGCCGGCACAGTCATGGCGCTTGCCATGGCGTTGTATGCGTTTCAGAC
>JBDRBZ010000267.1:0-5286 GCA_043822175.1 Candidatus Omnitrophota bacterium | reverse complement strand
TATGTATTCAGGAAAACTCCTGGGCAGGATACCGATAATACCGCGCAATATTTCCCCTCAGAAAAATGTTACCAAAGCCATATTGCCGGCGCTCGGAGTAAGGTTCCTGGCCGGGATGTCGCCCGTCGCCTCATACTTAAGCGGCTTAAACAGGACATTGAAATCTTATCCGTCAGAGCCGCTGTTTGCGCTTGTTGAAGACAGCGTGCTAGGATGGTTTGCGGGAGCGGAACATGCGCTTGATCCGCTGACGCCAGGTGAAGGTACCTTGAGGAGGGTCGTCCTTAGGATATTAAAGGAAAGGACCGAACACGTAGAAGGCGTCAACAGGGCATTTGGCCAGATCATGTATGAGCAGGGTATCTGCGCCAGCATAGATGATATGAGGACAAACCCTGTCGACGGTATGATACTGACGGCTGACACAAACGGGGGCAGGTACGTAGGCTATTACGATAAGGCTGGCGAATATCATTCGGGCCTTATGGATAATATACTCTCTATGCAGTTCGTGCAGCGCAACGGCGATGAGAGGATAACAGGCGGCAGCAGAGGATACGGCTGGTTCAACGATAACTTCTTCGGCGGCAGCGCTTCCCAGCTTTTTGGTATCGCAGTAAGTTGTTTTGCGCCGGGCATAGGCAGGGCGTATAAGGATGGCTTAAGGAACGACATGGCCGATGAAAAAATTCCGTTTAGGGCCGCTGAAGAATGTATACGCCGCCTAAACGGCGATGCGTCAGGCCTGCGCTATCCTGTGGACCCGCGTTTTACATATACGCTGGCTTATATGCACAGGGCGGACAGGGATACGCTGGGATGGATAAACAATAGACTCAAGAAAAATCCTGACATTGCGACGCTAAAAGAAGAGCTCCAAGGGATAGTAGATAGTGCCCCGCAGGCTTCTTCTGCCGATGCTATGCCGCAGTTGCCGGACGAGATAAACCCGCGCACCGCCAGGATAGCTCTGGCGATCATAGATGATATCTTAAGATGTACCTCTGCTAAGACGTTGGACGAGTTCACCAGCAGGAAGATACAGCCTTTCTTCCACAGGATACAGGAATACCGCCTGGTTGATGAACAGTGGCGCGAACTGGAGGAGATATACCAGGAGCTTAATACGAAAGTAATTGTCACAAGCGATGAATTTATAAACGAGACATCACTTTACGCGGACAGGCCTTTCAGGGCGGCCCTGGAATCGGTTAGGCTCGCCAACGGCGAAAAATTCAGGGGAAGCGCCACACAGGCCGAGGTGGCCTTCGCGCTCTCTCTGGCGAGAGGCCACGAAAGAGGCGCGGGAGAGGCAGTTCTCGCGCAACTTAAGTCCGGTAAGAGCCTCGAAATATTAAGTGCCTCCGGAAACGAGCAAGAGCAAAAATTTATCGACGAACTTAAAAATTATAACGAATTTTTGGAAGGATTAAGACAGGTAAATAAGGATGCCGACAAAGAGATAGCAATACCTCGCTCGCCGCAGGACATGATGCCGTCCGATTGGGTTAAGGTAGGAATAGGTGTCGCGGCTGTAGCCGTGGGTGCGGGCCTTGTTCTCACGTTTGGGGCATTTACATTACCGGGTATGTTCGGTATTCTTCTGGCTTTCGCGCCGATAGTCGTCGCGCGCACCATATGGAAAGTCTTAAATTTTGTGTTATTTACGCCGCTTGCCATAAATGTAAGAAATGCCTTTGAGCGGATCAAGAGCCTGCGGCCCAGAAGGCCGCCTGCAGAGCCAGTGGAACACACTGAGGAAGCAGCCGCGCCTGCTCCAGTAAAAGCGTCCGCAGTACAGGAGGAAGACGACTTGCTGGAGAGCTTGGCGACCCCGGAAGAGACGCCTCCAGAAGAGGCCCCGCATCCGGACGATGATGAGACGCAGGCAATACCGGATTTGGCTTCACAATACCCAGAGACAATATCTTTGTTAAATACGCTGTTGCGCTCACTAAGGGAATCTGACGGCTTGGGAGTGGCGGAAATGGATGCGCAGCTTCGCAGGGTTGATCCTATGCTTTTAGCTATGGCGGCGACTGACGTGTTGCAGGATTATCCTGTCCGCGTGCAGGCCCTGGCTATATTAACTATGATTATCAAAAGAGGCAATCCGCTCTCTATAGAGGCCGAAAATCGTCTGCGCAGCGGTCTTGAGACAGGCGAAATAGCCGGTATACTTGCCGCGACGGCCCAGGGCATACTTGACGCTAATGAACAATTGCTCGTCTCTTTGGGCATGGCCAAAGAAGAAGTAAGGACAGATCTCAAACCTGCGGGACCAAGCGCTAGAGGGCGTGTTGGCCTGTGGCTAAGGAAAATAATAGGGGTTTTTGGCCGTACTAAAAATAGACAGGAAGAACCTGCGCAGGACGAAACCGCGCCTGTCTCAGAGCAAGCCCCCGCTCCGAGCGCAGATGAGGCCCAGGCGCTCCCGGCATCGGATTTAGTTGAAGACGCGGAAAAAGCGCAGTCAGAAAACAGGCCTCTTTCTGATGATGTCGTGACAGGACTTGTCCGCGCTCTCGGGTCGAAAGATACGCCGAAGGCTTTAATACTCCGCACAGTGGATGTCCTCGCCAAGTTAAACGGCAACATCCCGGATCCCGTTGCCGCGGTCATATCTATAAATAATTGTATAAACCGGCTCACATCTATAAGAAACGGCGTCCGCCCATGGAGCGGTGACTATAAAGTATTGTGTGATTTGATTGATGACGCCATAATCCTTATTTTGGCTATTCGCAAGATGCCTCGCGCAGCTATCGGCCAGGTATTATCGGATTGCAAAGACTCCAGAATTGTCGCCGAAGCGATCTCGGCGCCGCTGTCAGAACAGCTTAAAATTTCGTCTTCTGTGCTTACGGGTTTACAATATCCCGCGCCGGATGAGGACGAAACGACCCTGGAGGCAAAGGCCCTTGAGGTCAGAAATCGCATAACCATCGCCATTAATGCCGTGGCAGGATGCCCCGCGGCAGAGAGGGAGCTCTATGAGGCAAGGAAGATGACAGATTATGCGCGCGATCTATTGCGAGACAACTTGCTTTTAGCGCGGCTTGAGCCGCTTCTGGAGAATTTCAGGCTTGCCGGCGGCGCCGCCGCGAAGATAAACGCGGCCCGTGAACTTTTAGGGGTTAGAGAAAACTCCGCCCCCGCAGATATAGATATGTCATTCAGGCAGTTATCCGCGCGCCTAAACCAGAAATTAAATGATGCCAATCGCGCCGCATCCGACAGGGGCCTTGATGTTTTACGTCGGGCGAAAGATGTTTTAATAAGAGCCGCAAAGACCCCCGTGGTGCAAAACCCTCGGAGCGAAGAGGCCGCATTGCAGAAAGCGCTGGAAGAAAGAAAGAATTCCATGGAAGCGGAAAGGAGTGCATTGGAAGGGCGCGGCGAAGACCGGAGGGAAGCTGTTTATAAATTTGATCCGGCTGGAATTGCGAGGCTTAGCGTAAATTATCTTAATGCGCTAGGATTGATTTTGGATCCGACCAGGCCGCTGGATTCTATAAGACTTACAACCGGCGGTAATGATCTCTCAACCTATTTTATAACATTTAATACCAGTGACGGTCAGAAAGTAGAGGCCGTGTTCTATGGCAGTTATCCGGAACGCCGTGCGACAAACAGCAGATTGCTGGCTACGTGCGGTATATATAACACTTATGAGATATCTACTCTGCCGGATGTTACAGGGGCAATGGCGCCTAAGATTAGAGGTACACCGCTGACAAATCATCGTCCGGCAAGAGACAGAAGGGTAAGTTTTATAGACCAAAGATGGGTTGCTGAAAATTTTATAATTAATATGGCCAGGTTTGCCAGGGGCAGGGAGATAGTATTTACCAGGGTGCACCCCGCTGATATGCTCTTGGATGAAGTCACGGGAAATGTAACAATAATAGACCACGCGTATGAACCCGGCAGTATGAATGTAGACAATAACGCGGAAAGCGTTACCGCCGAGATACCCGAAAACCTGCCTGATATAGTCCGGGACAACTATGTGGATGTAGGCGAGATTACGACTTTAAGAAATTATATAGAGGAATGGGATAATCCCGATGTCAGAAGAGAAATAATAGCACTGTTTAATGATGAATTCAGGCGCGCGGATTCTATCCTTAAGTCAAATTCTGATGCGGTAAAAAGCAGGTTTGAAGAAAGCGTAAGAGTAGAGAATCCGGCAATAACCGCGGAGGGACTGCAAAGGGCCGTGGGGACATTGGAAAAAGGACTCACAATGGACGCGGACGGAATGCTTATCGAGATTTATGGCGAGATGGAGCATGGCGAAAATCAGGACTTTTATGAAGAAATGGATGGCCCTCGCGATAGATCTTTCTGGACGCAAGTACTAAGAGGGCTCGAGCAGCAGAGAGCCCGGCCGCAAAGCCTGGAACCGGAAAGCGCGGCAAGAAGTATAGAAGGAGCTGTTCTAAGAGCCATGGCCGCAGGAGAAATTTCGGAATTACGAATGCCAGGCGCGGCGATAAAAGTTATTGTCGAGCCGGAACGTGCACCGTATACAAGGCTTGTTATAGGCATACCTGCCGAGAGGGCAACACAGGAAATGCTTACAGCCGTCCGTCGGCAATTGACGGCGATGGGCAGGGCCGATGTGCTTGTCATTTCTGTCGAGCGCGATATGATGGCACAAAAGCTTGACTCTCTCGGCGTTCCGTTCGGAGTTATCCTGGATGTGGACGAGACGGCGAACATTACTGCCCTGCTTGAGCCGTTTATGGCCCAACTGGATGTGCAGGCCTTGTTCGCGGATTATTCGGAGTTAAAAACAATAGCGGTTAGCGGTTTGCGGTTAGCGGTTAGCGCAAACCGAACACCGAACACCGTAAACCGTACCACGCTGCTTAAGATTATAACCGACTCGCGCCTTATCCCCGCCGTATCCGCGCTGGGACTTGACTCAATAATAGCAAAAGAGGCGCGCGAGCCTTATCCGAGGCGGCCGGTTAACAAAGAACACCACACTGAACAAGCAGTCCTTGCAGAAAATAAACATAGGGGACGTTCCCCAAAGGGACACACTAGGGTGTTGTAAGTATTTATTTTATAATGTGTTAAGGATGGCGATATAAATGACAAACTCAATCTATTCAAGGGACAAACTGAGGCATCTGGCCAGGAAACTGGACGCGGAAAACAATTTTACCCCGTGCCATTCCGAGAAGGTGGCGGACTATGCCCGCGAGATATGCAGGGCGCTGAACATAAGGGGCAAGAGACGGGATGTTATTGTAACCGCCTGCCTTATCCATG
>JBDRBZ010000266.1:0-2312 GCA_043822175.1 Candidatus Omnitrophota bacterium | reverse complement strand
TACGTGCTGATCGACTGCCCGCCAAGCCTCGGGTTTCTTACGTTTAACGCCATAAGGGCCGCGAACGAAGTTATCATCCCGGTTGAAACCAGCACGTTTGCCATCATGGGGGTCTCCAAGCTGGTCAGCATGGTTGAACTTATCAAGCTTAAGCTGCATCATTCTCCCGTGGCCCGCGGGCTTGTGACCATGTATGATCCTATGGCTGAATTTTCGCAGAAGATGCTGGGCAAGATAAAGAACATGTTTCAGGACAAGATCCTGAAGACTGTCATATCCTTTGACATCGCTTTCAGGGAGGCGCAGGAAAAATTCCTTCCGATTTTCGAACATAACAGCGATACCGACGGAGCAAGGGATTACCTTAACCTGGCCGATGAAATCATTAATCACGAAAAGGAGAACCTGCCGGAGTCCATTTACAAGGAACTGCACAAGATCCTGTACTCGAACGTATTTTCCAAGGAAAAAGCATTTTCGTTTCACGCGCCCGAGGCAAGGGAGGTCCATGTCGTGGGGGATTTTAACAACTGGGAGGTGGGGGATGATTCCCTCCTGTCCAGAATGGATAACGGGCTGTGGGAGCGCAGGTATTATCTCATGTCCGGGCACTACCGCTATAAATTTGTCGTAGACGGGCTCTACTTCGGCGACCCGGAAAACCCGAGCATGGAACCTGATCCGTACGGCAACTACGATTCTGTATTCGATTTGTAATCCGGGGAGTTTTGCCCGGGTTGGCTTCATTCCGGAGGATCCGATTAAACCAGAATTTCACGTGACTGCATCCGCGCTTATAGGTGCGGCAACAGGTATATACCTGAGATCTGCGAGTTGCGGCATTATCGCGTTTTTTGCAGGTATCCTGATAGATATAGACCATGTCATGGATTTCCTCATATCCCACGGCCGCGGATCGTTCAGCAAATTCTATGAGACCATGCTCAGGGCCAATATCGAAAAGTTTTACGGTGTGCTTCACTCTTATGAGGTTGTATGCGCGCTGTGGGTATGCATTTCGGTTTTTTCGCTGGGCGCGTACTGGATCTCTTTTGCCGTGGGGGTGACGCAGCACCTGATTCTGGACCAGTTATTTAACCCGATACGGCCCTGGGGGTATTTCCTGACTTTCCGCATGCTGAAGGGCTTTAAAACAGACGATATCGTCTACAGGCATAAAATAAAATTCTGAGAATAGAAAGGAGCTGACATGGCAAAGCAGAAGCCGGACGTAAACAGGGATGAGCCCTGGAGAATATTCAGGATAATGGGAGAGTTTGTGGACGGTTTCGAGGAACTGGCCGGGGTTAATAACGCGATATGCATATTCGGTTCTGCCAGGGCTAAACCCGGCAGTAAATATTACAGACTGGCCTGCCAGACCGCCGGTATATTCGCGAAAGCGGGGTACTCTGTCGTGACGGGCGCGGGCAGCGGCATCATGGAAGCAGGCAATAAAGGCGCCTACAGGGCCAGGGGGGAGTCTATAGGCTTAAACATCCTGATACCTGTGGTGCAGAAACCCAACAGGTATATAACGAAGCTTCTGGATTTCAGGTATTTTTTCTGCCGCAAGGTTATGTTCGCCAAGTACTCAAAGGCAATGGTGATATTCCCGGGAGGGTTCGGCACGCTCGATGAGTTTTTTGAGGTTACGGCGCTCATCCAGACAAAGCGGATCGAACCGTTCCCGGTGGTGCTTGTCGGGTCAAGGTACTGGAGGGGGCTTTTGAAATGGATCGATACCACGGTGCTCGGGGAGGGCGCTATCACCAGGGAAGACCGCAGGATATTTGCCGTAATTGACGATCCCGCCAAGATCCTTGAGTATATCGAAAAATACTACCACGAATATTAAGCCAATAAAAATGGCAACAGCCTTTTTTTGGGTTATTAACCTCGGCCCGTGAACGGGTCATTTTGCTGTTGCCACAAAACAAGTATACCTGAAACGGCTGAAAAAAACAAATGGCCGCGCGTAAAAAAACCAAAAAAATCCTTGACAAATGATACAAAGATGGTATCATTACCCAAATGGGGGCTCGTCATGAAGTTGATAACCAGGGATTCTGATTACGCCATAAGGGCGCTTTGCCGCATGTCGGCGTGCGGAAAGAGAATAGTGACAGTAGACGCCCTCCGCAGGGAGACGCGGATACCGAGGGCATTCCTCAGAAAGATACTGCAGCGCCTGAACGCGCGGGGCGTAATCCGGTCATACAAGGGCCGCGGCGGGGGGTTTTCCATGTCAGCCGGGCCCGGCGCGATCAGGATACTTGATGTGATAAGAATATTTCAGCGCGACGTGGCCA
>JBDRBZ010000265.1:0-5004 GCA_043822175.1 Candidatus Omnitrophota bacterium | reverse complement strand
TGAAAGCGCGCATGCCGGGTACAGGCGGGGTATCGAAAAACTGCTGCATGATAACAGGACGTTGATAGATTCTGACAGAGCGGAACTTGCCAAAATCAGGGCACTGCTGACGGATCCGGATAAAGGCGTTAAAATAATCGGGCTGGGCATAAGTCGGGACAAGCTTGAGGAAGAGCTCAGACAGCTGCGCAGCCCGGCCCAGATCGAGGAAATACTGAAAGCAAGAGGCGTGACAGGAGACGTCAGTAAAATGGCGGATGAATTGTGCCTGATGGTATTTGGGCCTGTGCTGTATCTTAAGGTTACAAATGATCCCGCCATAAATGGCATGACCCTCGTTGGCATGGAAAACGGCAATATCTATGAAAAGATGGGGTCTTTGATAATGTCTGTCGGGATAATGGCGCTTGATTTTGCCGGACCTCAATCGACGCTGGATCCCGCTTCCATGTTCATGGTGTTGGATGCCCTCAATAGGACTATTAAAGAAGAGCAGCCCCCTTCCTCGGTGGCTGAAGAATACATGGTATCCGGCGCGGCGACAATAACTGAAAAGAATAATATAAAAGCCTTCTTCGCGATCCTGAGGGAATACTATGACATGATTGCGATGAGCAGGAAGCACCTGGCGCGTACGGCGACAGCGCAGAGCGGTAATACGCTTGTGTTTGTGGCGGGTGAACGCAAACAGGGGGTAAAAGGCGCGATGGCAAAGGCAAGAAGGATACAGGAAGCCGCGCGGGACAGGGCGGCGGCCGCGGCCAGGCAGGCAGCCGGGCAAAGGTCGGTTTACGTGGAGGACGCTTTTCATAAGAGCCCGGTTGCGCAGAGTGATTTAAGGAGGACGATCGATCAGTCAATTACAGGTACGTATACAGCCGCGCAGTACGTAAAAGATGTCGAGAAACTATACGAGAGTCATAAGGACTGGGTCGAACGCGCCAGGGAAGATGTAATAAAGATAGTAACGATGTTTGCGGATCCGGCCTCCAGCATAAAAACAATAGGGCTTGAGTATTCTCAACAGGAATTGGACGATTTCATGAAAATCGATCATCGGGCTGAACTGGCGCAGCTGATAGCGCTTTTTAAGTCAAGGGGCTTAAGTTACCCTGAAGTTAAGGCAAGAGACTTTTATCTCATGCTGAGGGGGCCTGTCGGGTATTTACTGGCTACGAATGATGCATCTATGCAGGGAATAAAGCTGGTCGCTATAGACAGCCGTGAATACAGGGACGAACACGAACCCGTACTGCGGGCGATGGAAGAAGCTTCGCGTGTCCTGGGAGAGCTTTACGGCCGTAACAGGGGAGTTACCCTGGAAGGCATGGAAAAACTTAATTCCATGAGAGAGAAAATATTGCGCGATGATACATATACGCCCGGCGAATCAGAAATGGCAGGCGTGCTTTTCTTCTTCGATAATAATAGTTATTTTGTGATGGGCAAGGACCGGAACCCGAGAGAAGTGGCCCGGTCGCTTCTTGAGCTTACTATGGAAAGCAGGCGGATAGCGGGCTTGAGAGAAAAATTCATGGCAAGCAGGATACGGGAAAACTCCTCCGCAGGCAATGTGGCCGTATTTGTCGGAAGCAAGCATATGGAAGGGATCGGCAGGTGGGTGCGCAGGATAGGCGGGCCGGTAGTTGTAGCCGACCAGAGAGAGGTAAGAGGGGAAGGCACAGAGGCCAAGGTAAGCAGTGTCAGGAAAAGCGCCAGTATCAGGAGCGAGCAGGCGGACGCCGAACGCGAGATACAGCGTGATTATTTCAGGGAGAGGTTCGCGGAGTATTTGCCCGCGCTTACCGAAAAGAGCAGTACGGGTGAAATAAACGAGGCCTTTGACAGGATACAGGAACTGGCCCAGACGTACAGCGCGTTCTTCGACAAACAGGAAGATGTTAAAGAGCTCGTGGAAAAACTTGAAATGGCCATAAGGATGAAAGAGAAAGCCCTCGAGACCAGACGAAAACAAAGAGAAGAACTGTATCAGACTTGCGAATTGATCTTTCAGGAGATAAAGGCGTCAGGGACTATGGGTGATATAGCCGCTGCCCTTGCCAAATTGAGCAAAGAAGTTCAGGCTAAAGAGCCCTATTTCAGATGGGAAGGCCAGTTAAAGGAGAATTTGGACAGCAAGGTTTTCACTATAGAATGGTGGGCGAGGGAAAAGGCCCTGAATAGCGTGCTCGGCACGGAATTTCCCAATGTATTTGAGGCGCTGTTGAAAGAGGGATTGCCTATTCTTACCGGTGGTACGCTATCAGACGGGCAGGCGAGAGAGATGTTGAGGAAGCTTACCGCTCAGATAAACAGCTTAAAAGCCGATGACGCGACAAAGGCCAAATTTATAGCTACCGTAAACGCGGCATTCGGCCGCGTTCACGCCGTAGGCGCTGAAGCCGTTATCCCCGAGGAGCTTCGAGCGGATACAGGCGCCGTGAGGCTCACTGATGTGGTAGGCGCAATGCTCGGAGGCGTGGAGAGATATCATTTCAGGGGCATTGTGGATGATGTGGATAAGCTGTGGACAGATCTTGTAAACAGCGGGTACATAACGGACCAGGGAATCATTCTCATAAAATTGGAGAATGAGAATGCGCTTGTATTGGGTGAAGAGTATAAAGGCAGGGAGAAAGCCATATTTGATGTCCTGAATACCGCGTATGAAAGCCCTGTTGAGCTGGAGCTTACGGACAGGAATGTCCGGCTCGCGGCGGCTAACGCGAAAATCGCCAGATATAACAGGACCGTGGATGTCGGCGCGTTCGGTCTCATGCAGCTGGCGTACGGGCAGTTGTTTGATCTGTTCGTGAGGATAAATATCGACGGGTCCGAGGCGAAGGGGAAACACGCGGATCTGGTAAAGGAGTTTAACAGGATAAAACATAAAATAGTAAAGCGCCAGATAGCGTTTCTGGCTACGGTAGCGTATTTTGATTATCTGAAAGCTTTAAGCGATTATTCCGCGTATGAAGACGATTACGCGGCCCTGGTAATAAAGATAAATGAGCTGGATGAGCAATTGGGCAGGGCCCCGCCGGACAAGCAGGCTGACCTTAAAAGACAGATTGTAGAAATCAGGAACATGATAGATGCCGCCCGTGAAAAAAGAATACTTGCGGCAAGCAAACTTCAAATAGCCCTTAACAAACTGCCCGAAGTAATCCGCGTAAGACTTCAGAATAACCCCGTAAGTCCCGGCGCATACAGCAAGGCGTTGCTGGAAGCGGAGCTGGCGCGTTACAGCCGGATGGAAGGCGACTTTATGCGCGAGGCCCTGTCTATGCTGATCGAGATACAGAAGCAGGGGGTAAAGGTCGTGGAAGAAAACGCCCAGGGCAAAAGTTATTTCCTGTCTACGAACCTCATAGCGTCAATACTTGTCAACGCGTTCCCGTGGATATTTAACAGGGGTGCGCGGCCTGACCCGGCCGCCATTCGCATGGCCGAAGCAGAGCTGGAAAAAATGGTAATGAAGGCGGCGGAATACGATATGGATTTCCGCAGGGCCAGCGAAGACGCGATGAGGCGTCTCGCGTCCGCTCAGATGCGGCTTTCGGATGTCGAAAAAGCCTACTCAGAAGCGCGGCAGGCTTATGGGAATAATAAAACCACTGAAACCATAGCGGCTCTCAATGAAGCGAAAAGGAAAATGAATGATTCTTACGCGCTGTACGCGAGGTGCCGCCTTGAGGCGCTTATGTATGGTGTGAACGATGAGAAACTGAGTCGTCTTCTCGCGGACGTCGAGCTTTCGAAACCTACGGCCGCCCCGACAACCATGCCGTCCAGGTGGCTGTCGCATGAGCCCATGCTTCACACGACTACGCCCGAAGGCGGGAGATTGGTTATTAACGCCAGGAGCCCGGGCCAGGTAACCCGGGAACAGCGCATGGAAGGCGAGGGATATGTCGTAGAGATGGTCATTAAAGACGCTATCACGGAAGACAGCGCTACAGAAGTTATTGATCTGGCAGGCGAGAGAAGGATACAACTCGAAAACAATGCCAGCACAAATGAGGCCAGGACGCTTATACACGCCCTGGAAGTAAGGGTCGGCGGCGAAAGGGATACGGCAACGTTCGGTCTTAATGGGACAGAATGGTCTATAGCCGACAGGATTGTGTATGAGCCGAATAAACAGCTGAGATGGGTTATATCGGATATACAGGTATCCCAGGATGCGGACGGGAATATGGTGTACAGCGTTGGAACCGGTTTCCGTAAAACAGACTGGGGTTTTGAGATGGATACGGGAGTGGTAATCGGGGAAAACGAGACGACTTTCTGGATAGGCGGCAGAAAGGTATTCCAGAAACAAAACAGCCTTATCGATTCATTCTCGTTCAGGTACGCGGGCAAGGACGGTATTATCAGCGTGGAGAAACGCCTCGGCGATAAATTCAAGATCAGTTTTGACGTCATGTATTCCGGGGCAGAGAGCCAGGCGGGCGGGGAAATATGTTTACAGTACAGCCCGAATGAGAACTGGAGCTTCGGGCTCAGGGGAAGATATGACGGCGAAGAACTTATACCCATAGCCAGCGTAGAGAGAAGGATCGGAAAGACCGGAAGGCTTGTCGGTGAAGTAGAGTTTGGCAAAGAGACTACCGTAGTAAACCTCGGTCATTATCAGCAGCATACCAGAAACCTGTTTACGAGCCAGACCGTATCGTACAGCGAGGAATCCGGCGCCGGCCTTGAAGCGACAATGCGCATGAGGCGGAAAAAAGCCGAGGACATGCTGGCAATCGGCATGACAGGGATATCGGGAGAGACTAGCGGTCCTTCTGTGAGGTTGGCGCGTGATTGGGATTCTGGCCAGGGTGTGGAACTGGAGGCGAGTGAAGGCACTCAGATCGTGCGCCTGGGCAAGGCGTTTGCCGGAGGGAATGTCAGCCTTGATGTGGGGTCAGAGGACGGCGCGCTTACGGCGGAAGTCGGGTTTGTCTGGAGGCCGGGAGCCGCCCTGCGCGGTGAAAAGCCGGCGATATACGGCCA
>JBDRBZ010000264.1:0-3522 GCA_043822175.1 Candidatus Omnitrophota bacterium | reverse complement strand
TTTTCTAACCTAGATACAAAAAATGTGGTTATTTTTTTTGCCCCCGCCCCCGCTCCCCCTTCCCTCCCACCCCGCTTCAGTATATCTTGTGCTAAACTCTTAACCTATAAGTCCGCATAAATTCGGGGCTGTTTTGCGACGAACCCTTACGCGGCCTGGAGGAGCAGGTGGACACGGTCGTGGTAGAGCCTCAGTTGCTCGACGGCAAGACGCACGATGGGAGGCAGGGCAAGTGATATCGCGAGATTCTTTCGCACGGCAGGACTGCCGTTTACCATGGCAATGACCGTCTCGGCGGTCACTATGTCATCGATGTCCTGCCCCGGGAAAAGGCGCCCGCAGATCTTCCTCACGCGCGGCAAAACATCGGCCACGGCGGCATCGAGCCTGCCGTCCCTGCCGGCCTTCCTGCACGCGGCCTGCGCAAGGCCGAGTGACGCGGCGGACACGAAATCCCGAAGAGGCAGGCCGGCTTCATCCGGCCCCTCGGACATGGCCACGGCCAAAAGATCGACGGGAAAGGCCTCAAGCGCCTTCAGGTCCCGGAGTTTCATGACAGCGACGGTAATAGTCCCTGCCGCGTCATGCCTCTTATTGATCCTGCCTTCCACGCCCGTAATATCTATCCTCGAACGCCGGCCGATATCCCCGATATGCCAAAGCAGGCGCTCTGCAAACTTCTCTTCGGCGGCTTTATTTCCCTTATTCTCGAAAATGTAATTCACATCAAGGCCATATCTGTTGTGAAGCAATATGATATATGCCCATGTGCGCGCATTCGCGTCAATATCATTGTCCGGGACAAGGGCGAGGTCAGCAAGCATGTCCACAGGAGAAGTCCCGAGATACGATGAAGCCGCATTCAGCAAAAGCGCGCTGTCTGACACCGATATCTCCCCGGGGCCCGCGATTCCACCGGGATTCAGGGCCCGCTCTTCCCTGCCGGCCAGCGCGCGGTATCCGGGGCACCCCTGCTCCAGCAGCCGGTGATTTAACCCGGGCCAGGCCGTATTAAAATCCGCTTCGGCCGCATCATCCTGCCCCGCCGCTTTACGCAGCAGCCCCCGTATAAAAAGAATATACGGCGAGAAATCAATGACATCCTGGCCGGCCTGCCGGGCAAGCACCCCGTCGCATTTCGCCAAAAGCCGGCCCGCATATTGCGGGTCAGCCGATAGCGACCCTATATCCTCGCCTATAACGCGAAGCATCCTGGCATAAAAACCCGTAAACTCATCCTCAAAGTTTTGGAGGCTGTTTGTGGTCAATATCCCTATATTCAGAGTTGCGGTCAGATCCTCTTTAGACGCAAAAGTCCGCCAGAACCCGTAATCCGAAAACCGTAGCCGTATTTCCCGCCCCGCGCCTTCCTCAAAAAACTGGATATCATTGGGCAGTATCTTATACGTCCCGAGCAATTCGGCCACCCCATCCGTAAGCTCAAGGAGAATATCGGCCCTCGCGGCCGCGGTGTAAGTTTTCATCCTCAAACCGCCGGTATTTTCTTTCGTATCAAACTCGACACCGTCAGACAGGTCCATCACCATGTAGCATTTATAACCTATAGTGCCTATCTCGCGCATCTGTATCATACGCGGGTTGGAACCAAAAGTTGTTTTTAGTTCCATGGCGCGCCTCGCACCCATTGTCTGCGACACCTTGACAGCGTAATACTGCCCATCCTCTAAGTCGCGCACTTTAAACACCGGCCCTTCTATGCCGTACCCAAGCAATTCTTCGAAAGCATACTTATTGTGAAAAACAGCGGGGCTGTCCTTGCTCAGCCTGAAATAAAATCTGTAAAGAAACTCGATAAGCTCCCGCGGCAGGTCACGGTTTACGCGCCAGAAAGTCTCGATATGATAGGCCGCCCGGTACGGGCATATGTCGCTCGCCTCAGGGTGCCAGGCAAACCGCAATATCGCTTTATAAGGATCACTTTCCTCCTCGAAAATACGCTTGATAATCTCCCTGTCCCCGGGCAGGATCCTCGTCTCCACGGTCATCATATCCGTAAGAAACGACCGGCCGAAAAATTCCTTCATGAAAGGCCCGCCGGGCAGGGCCCCTTCGCCGGCAAGGGCCTCAAGGTATTTTCGCGCCTTATCGTACCCTTCATCCTGCAGTACCCTGTCCGCCCCGGCCATAGCCGCTTCAGGCGTAAGCCGGACACCGTCTCTCAAAAGCTCGTTCGCGGCATGGCCGTTCGGCACAGGCCTGATGACAATGGCATCATCATCCAGGTCAGCGAGGCTGTCACCGCGGAACCTTATTAGCAATTCCTCGGGCAATTCCCCGGGGATCGACAACCTTACACCGATCTCGGCAACGCCGTCTTCGGCCGCGCGCGGGTTGGCTATGACTTCAACGCATTTTTCGTACCCCACGCGGCTATCCAGATACGCGTTTATGTTAAGCATGCTTTTGTATTGAGAATATTTTGCCTGTCCGCTATCCAGGCCCTTTAGGGCCATCGCGATGATAAGCGCGATTTCGGCGCTCACGCGGGGGGAATATTCGTCGAATTTGGCGCCGAGCACAGGTGCCAGCTGTTGCCGCATTGCCCTGTTGAACATGGTTGGTACAGCTAGTGTGGTTTTGCCTGATAACGCGGAATCATGAGTGGACGGACCGGCCCAGGCAAGAGAATCCGTAACGAGCAGACAGCTTAGGCCTATCGCTATATAACGAATCCACCGTCTCCCCCTCTGTGTACACATATGTCTAAATCCCTCATTCTTTAAGCAAATACTGACTTTATCTTATCATAACATAAGTATACGGATTTTTTGGCAAAAAGTGTCACAGTAACGTAATATTTTGGCGGCTCGGGAGAGGGGGTAGGAGCGGGGCGTTTACAAATCGCAAATACAAACGCTAAATACAAGGTCGCGTCTATAGGCGGCGATTAGCGATTTGTAACAGAGCGAGCAAAAAAGAGCTTATCTTTTTTGCGAGCGTCCCCGCGACTACCCCCTCCTACCCCGCAAGAAGTGGATCCATTTAAACTTAGAATGTAACAGGCGGCGCAATTCCGGGCTGTTTATTTCGGAAATTTTTTTGAAAAAGGGGTTGACAAATACGTACCATATGATAAAATGCTGAAACTGTTTGGCCCTTAGGTGTTTCATCTGGTCCTACAGATGGGGGTTCTTACAATGAGGATAGGGAGAATTTTCGTTGAAAGAGCAAGGTATAGTATCAGGTTACAATTCAGGGCTTTCTATAAAGGATATTTCTGTCAAGGCCGGTGTCTCGACGAGAAAAGTGCGAAATGTGCTGATCCGCAACGGTGTAGCGCGCAGGACATTGAGTGAAGCCCATTATATAAAGGCCAATCCGTCCGGCGACCCTTTCAATATTCTGAAAACGCTTACTCCCGAAGAGGATCACCTTAAGGCGCTGGCGCTCGGCCTGTATATCACGGAAGGCGCGCTGAGGCACAAGCATTCTGTAAGATTCTCGAATTCGAATCCAGGCATTGTCAAGATATTCGTAAAATTCTTAAAGATTATTTGCGGG
>JBDRBZ010000263.1:0-2846 GCA_043822175.1 Candidatus Omnitrophota bacterium | reverse complement strand
TCCTTAAGCGGCCTTCTGAAAATGTCTGCGGACACCAGTATCGTCCGTTCCTGGTCCAGCCTTTTTATCTCGCTCGGGCCGCGCCCCTGCACAAATCTCACCAGGCTGATAAGCGGCACGCTTATCCCCGTCGGGGCATTGAGCTGGATCCTCGCGAGCTTGCCGAAGTCATCCCTGTCCTCCGGCCTCAACCTCACCTTTATGTCGATCTCCTGCCCTTTTTCCTTGAACGTGCTGGCCACATAACCGCGCAGCGCCACCTGGGTTATCTGCGCGACGTCGACGACCGACAGCTGAAAGTATCCGGCCTTTTCCTTGTCTATCATTATTTTGGTTTCAGGAGAACGCTCGGGCATGTCCGATTTAATGCCTGTTATGCCTTTGATGCCCGCCATGCCCTTCTCGATCTCGCCCACGATCTTGCCGAGCTCGTCCATATCCTTGCCCTTTACCTCTATGACAATGGGGCTTGATTTTTCAACCGCGCCGGAAAAGATGCTTTCATTAAGAATATATTCCACCTTGCCGCCTTCTGTGTCCATGCGGGAGATTTTCTTCTTTATTTCCTCGACGAGATCCTTTGTTTTTATCCTTCTCTTCATGTTGAGCGTGACCGATATCTCGCCCTGGTTTGACCCGAGCCTCTGCATCACGTCCTCGGATTCCTTGCCCCTGGACGACCCGACCACAGTGCTCACATCCTTGATGTCGTGCAGGCCTATCATGACATCCTCGATTTTTGTCACGATTCTATTTGTGACCTCGAGGCGTGTACCCGCCGGCATGTTGACCCTCACGGTAAACTGCCCCTGGTCCATCCTGGGCATAAGCTCTTTGTCAATGCCGAAAAACACCAGTATCATCACCACAAAAAGAGCCCCTAAAACGAGATATCCCAGGGCCCTCCTCTTCAGAAACAGCCTCAGAAAATTCTCGAACTTAACGAGATACCCGGGTGTCTGCCCCGGAGAAGCCGTGTCCATGCTTTCCATCCTCGCGCTTTTTACGCGGGCGGCCAGAAGCGGTATAAGGGTAAGCGCCACCATAAGCGAGGCGATAAGGGAGAAGATAACCGTAAAGGCAAGCTGCTTAAACAACTGCCCGGCTATGCCGACCACGAATACCATCGGGAAAAAGACCGCGATAGTCGTAAGCGTCGACGCCGAAATGGCGTTGGCGACCTCGTTCGTGCCGTCCATCGCCGCCTGCTCGGAATCCTTGCCGAGGTCCCTGTGCCGCGTTATGTTTTCAAGCACAACTATTGCGTTATCCACGAGCATGCCTATGCCGAGCGCGAGCCCGCCCAGGCTCATCATGTTAAGGCTTATGTTGCAGAAATACATGGCCACAAAGACCGCCATTATCGATATCGGCATGCTGAATGTTACGATTATCGAGCTTTTTATGTTCCTCAGGAAAAAATAGAGAACGAGAAACGCGAGTATCCCCCCCTGTATGGCGGCGTCACGCACGCCGTTAATAGAGTCTTTTATGAACTTCGATTGATCGTTGACAGTTGAAATGCGGATATCGGCCGGCAGCTCATGCCGCATTCTTTTTAAAGCCGCGTTAACGCGGTTCACGACCTGCAGTGTATTTGCCTGCGCCGATTTCTGGATGGATACCGAAATGTTATCCTTTCCGTTATACCTTGAATAGCTGGTAGGATCCTTGAACGTATCGTTTACCCTGGCCACGTCTCTTATAAGGGAAAGGTTGCCCGGATTGGATCTGCCCCTGGCCCCTGATTGTTCCTGGTACGGAGAATCTTCCTCCGAGTCAAAGGTCTTGACCGGGATCTCGGGTATTTCATCCACGCGCTCATACTCCCCCAGCGTCCTTATGAGATATTCATAAAAACTTTCTTTTATCGTGCCAGCCGGATAGTTGAGGTTGGAATCGGTTATGGCGCGCACAACATCCATAATGGGCACAGACTGCGCGTAAAGCCGGCCCTGGTCCACTTCGATGAGTATTTCCCTCTCCAGCCCCCCTGATATGGCCGCCGACGCTACTCCTTCCACTTTTTCAAGCTCGTCCTTTATATATCTCTCGGCCACTTCCCTCACGCCGGACAGGGACCTTTTCCCGGTAACGCTTAAGGTCATTATGGGCCTTTCAAAAGGGTTGTACTTCATGACAAGCGGCTCGCCTGACTCTCTCGGCAGCCTCGCCTTGACGAGGTCTATTTTTTCCCTTACTTTAAGGGCGTTGAAATCCATGTCCTCGTTCCACCCGAATTCAGCCATTACGAGCGATATCCCCTCCCGGGAAACTGATTTAACGCGCTTCAGGCCGCTGACAGTGCCTATGACTTCTTCTACGGGTTTTGTTATAAGCGTTTCTATTTCCTCGGGCGCGGCGTTGGCGTAAGCGGTGACCACCGTAAGCTGGGGATATATTATGGGCGGGAACAATTCCTGCGGCAGGCCGGCAAGCGAAATAAAGCCGAACAGCACCACAAATGTCATTATCATTATGGTGGTAACCGGCCTTCTTATACAAAAATTTGGTAGCGCCATGTTAGAACAGTATTTCCTGGATTTCGGCTATCTCGACTTTTTCGCCCTCCTCAAGTTCCTGGTAAAGTTCCATGACCACAAGCTCGCCCTCTTCCAGGCCCTCGGCGATTTCTACCTTATCCTGTGTCATGTAGCTCACCTGGACCGGCCTGATCTGAACGGTTCCCATGTCCCGTTCGGCATCGGGAGGCGTTTCTTTTTTATCGCCCTCATCCTCCGGCCCGCCGGACTCCGGAGACTCTTCCTCCTGCACGACAAATACTATGTAGCCCTCTTCCGTTTTTTTGAGGCTCGATGCCGGTATAATAAGCGTGTTTTTCTTTT
>JBDRBZ010000262.1:0-13180 GCA_043822175.1 Candidatus Omnitrophota bacterium | reverse complement strand
ATACACGTTATCGAAACTTCCGCGTATATCCTTTGACTCCATGGCCCTTCTCTCCATCGGACTCGGCGGAGTCGGGACCGTTACGCACCCCGATATGCTTATGGCCATAAGCGCAAGCACTGTAAACATTATAATCCTTCTCATCACTCACCTCCAGTGGAGCTTCCCGGTCCGAAGGCCGGGGCTCCCTCCCGAGCAGAAATCCCAAAAGGGCATTTATCCTTCGGGCTAAAGCCCCGGGGATTTCCGCGAGGGGTTAATACTTTACACTTATAAGCGAATAGTCCTTCACGATCTTATTCTCGTCAAACCACAGCATAAGAGTATCTGTCTTAGCGCCTGACTCATGCACCGGCGGTTCCCAGCCCGCGAGCATGCCCGCGATCGCGCCGGTTATGCCGCCAATAATGGCCCCGATGCCGGCTTCCCTTTGCTGATGCCCGATGATGGCCCCTATGCCGGCTCCTGCGCCGCCGCCCACAAGCACCGCGAGGGGATTGATCCCGCCTTCGGTCGTATCCACCGCGGCCACAGAATCGTACGTCCATACCTCGGTGCCGTTCCTGGATATGGTAGTGATATTGGGGCCGCCCAGCATTGTCAGCACCTCTTCCTGGGTCGTTTCACCTCTAATTACGTATTTCGTCACCGTCCCCTGCGCCAGCCTGCTCGGCGAGGCGCACGTTGCGTCATATACCGGCGATACCGCCGCCGCGAGCATCAATATGACCGCCGCTTTTCGCATCTTCATTTCGTCCCTCCTTTTTTGCGTTTTTTGTCATTATCCTTTCTCCTGTCCTGCCCTTTTAGACACAGGACACGCAAAAAAGTTCCCATGTTCCCTGAAAAAATATTGAGAATGGTTATTGAGAGGTAAAAGCGTGAGCAATGCCTATTAGGAAGATTTGAAAGTAAGCTCTAACGTGACGGTTTCGGCCGTTCCTGCCCGGTCCGCGTCAAACGCGCCTTTCACGATGCCGTATTTGTCGAGCGACCCCACAAACGCGCTTAAACGCTGTGACGGTATTTCAAGGATAAGGGCCTCAGGCGTGTTTGCCTCTTTGTCGTATTTGACAGACACGACCCTGCCGCGGAACGTATACACTGAATCCCTTATAGCGAAGAAGGCGTCCCAGACCTCCTGCGCACTGCCTTTCTGCGGGCCGGGAAGCGGCCGGGTCGCGGTTCCGGCAGGCTTGAGGCCTCGGCTTTGCACGCTCGCGATGCCGGCTGTGGCGGCTATCCCGGCGGGCCGCGGCGGGGCCTGCCCGGCGCTCTCGAACGCGGAGCCCGCGTCAGGCACGACCGGTATGAGCAGGGCCAGGCGGATAACGGCGGCCGGCTCGATCTTTGATGGCCCTGCGCTTTTCGCGACCGCGGGTTTCGCCGTCGGCTTAACAGCCGGTGCGCCGGCTGCTACGGCCCGGGGCGTTTCAGCCTGCACTGCCTTTGCCGGGGCCTTCGCGATCTCGATCGCGGACGGCCCTTTTTTCTGAACGAGCACTACAATAAAAATCACCGCTATCACGGCGGCCAGTTCAAGAGGCACTTTTATTCTAACAGGGACAAAAAGCCTGCGCATTATGCCTTCAAATTCCGAGCGGCGCTCGAGCCTTTCATGGACTTTCACAAGGAAATCGGCCGGCGCCTTTACCTTCTCCAGCCCGCCCATCTCCCTGGCATACGCCTTAAGGAACTCCAGCTCCCCACGGCAGGCTTTGCACCCGGCAACGTGGGCCTCGACTTTGGCGCGTTGTTCGGGCACGAGAATGCCGTCAATGTAATCCGCCAGCAGTCTTTTTGATTCATGGCACTTCATATCAACATCCCCTCTAATTTCTTTCTTAATTCTCCCCTTGCCCTGGATAACTTTGATTTTATCGTGCCGAGGGCGTGCCCCGTCACTTCGGCGATCTCGCCGTACGGCAGGCCCTCTATGTCCCTTAAAACTACCATGACCCGTTGGTCCGCGGGTAACAGATCAATGGCCTTCTGTATGATCGCGGCGCGTTCTTTCTTTTCGAGTTCTTTTCTCGGCGAAAAAGACTCATCCGGTATACATGCGGCAGGGCCCGGCCTGTCCCCGTCCTTTTTATCATCAAGCCTCGCCATTACCCGGCCTTTACGAAACTCCGAAGACACAAGCTTGTTTTTGCATGTATTGGCCGTTATCCTGTAAAGCCAGGTTGAAAAACTCGACTCCTGCCTGAACCCCTTAATCGACCTGTACACCTTGACAAATACTTCCTGGGCCGAGTCATTGGCCTCTTCATAATCCCCCAGCATACGGTAGCAGAGTCCGAACACTTTATCCTTGTATCTTAAAACCAGATTGTCAAACGCCGCGGTTTCCCCGCCGATAAATGCCCGAATAAGACTTGAGTCATCCATTTAGACAGCCTTTAAGGTGAAAAGTTTCCGTGCGCTCTTTTTAGATTATACACCCCGGGCGGGCGGCCGCGCAATAATATTAATATCTTCCCATTATTACATTATTGTTACATTCTGTTTTTTAATTTTGTGGTATCATAATAATTGTAAAATCAAAGCATCAAACGGAGGAGAGTGAGAGGTGTTACCGTTCGGAGAAAGACGAAAACACGAGAGGGCTCAGGTCTCCCTGCCTATAAAATTCAGGAAGCTTTACGGTAAAGAATTCATAGAGGAGAAATCTTCATCCAAGGACCTGAGCGAGACAGGGGTGCGTTTTGAAACCGAAAGCGTCATCTCGCCCAATTCCAGGATACTCCTGGAAATCAAAATCCCGTCAAACGACACTATTATTAGGACGATATCGCGCGTTGTATGGATAAAAAAGCTGCCGCGAAAAAACGCCTACGAGTTCGGGAGTGAGTTCGTGACCGATGATGCGAAAAAAGGGCATACTTACGAATACGGCAACGAGTTTTTATCGTTTCAGGAAGGCAGCCTGGACACGCTTACCGATTTTCTGCAGACAATCCAGAATAAATAACCCGTTTTAATCGCTTACCGCGAACCGCCTTATCCGGCCGGATAACGGACTATCCTGAGAGATTATTTCGCGGGTGGCTTCACAGCTTACAACCATGCCCGATTCCATTTTCGTTATATCCACGAGGGCGCCGGCAAGTTCCCCGGCCTCAAGCTCGTCACTACCCTCATTTATCACGCTGATCACTGTTTCGTATACTTTATCCGCCGCGCCCGGCGCTCCGTAACATACGCAGGACCACGTAGGCCCGCAGCTGACGGTCATGTTGGCTATCATTCTGCTCACATCGAACAGGCGCCCCGCCTTTTCCTGCACCTCAATAACATCCTCTCCCCTGGCCACAACGTGGATCCTTGTCTTGTATGTCCCCATGATTTTCCCCCTCTTTAAGAGACGACAATGCCGCGCTTGCGGCGTTTTAAGTTACCTTTTAGGAAAGATGCTTTCCGAAATTAGGAATTGTTATGTTACATCAAGGCGGGAACTTTGTCAAGAAATAATCTTTTTATTTTTTATGATCTCTTCCGGGTATCGCGGATCTTTCCTGACAAAATCAAGATCCGGGTCCCTTTCCATGTAATCGAAATCCTTATACCCGAACCTTACCGACTTTTTCAGGGCTTCCAGGCTGCGGTCCGCGTCACCGAGGAGTGAATAACTGCACGCGAGGTTGTAGTGGACTACCGGGTCATCGGGTTTGATCCTGAGAAGCTTCATGTCTATCTCGAGGCCGTCTGTGTAGCGGCCTTTCTTTGTGTAGGCGTTGCCGAGCGCGGCCAGCGCCTCGAAATATCCGGGCCTGTCTTTTACGACATCCTCGAAGAAAGATATCTCAAAATCAAGACGTTCTTTTGTCACGCGCGGCCCTCCGTTTTCATGCGGAGATTATACAACACGTCCGTCATCGAGGCAACAGTTATTTGGGGTCAGGTCTCAACATTCAACACTTTTTTGTTGTTTTGTTGAATGTTGAGACCTGACCCCATTTATAGACCCCATTTATATATCTACCTTACGCGGCCTGGAGCAGTGTCTGTATTCGCTCGTGATACGCGCGCAGATTTTCCGCGAGCATTCTTGTGATAGGCGGCAGCGCGAGAGCGATAGCGAGATTTTTTCTTGTTACAAGCTCGCCGGCCACCATCTTGAACACCGTCTCTTTTGTGATAAGTTCTTTTATGTTTTCGTCCGGGAACACCCGCGCGTACACATCCCTTAACCTCGGTAGCATTTCCTCCTCTATAACCTCCATCAGGCCGGATCCGTTGTCGCGCCGCACGCGTTCGCACGCGGCCTGCGCGAGCCCGACCACAATGGCCGCCCTGAAATCGCGCAGCGGCACGCCCACATCGGCGAACTTGCCGTCGGACATGGCGACCGGGATCACGCCCTCGAGCGCCCCTTCGGGCAGGCCTTTGAGGTCGTCCAGGCCCATGAGCCGCACCCGGATCACCTTGCGGCCGCCGGTCTCACCGTGGCGCTTATTCACCCGGGCCTTCAGAGGTTCGGCGTCCAGCCCTTTCTTACTCGCCAGGGCCTCCAGCTCTTCCATGAGCATCCCCTCTGCCTCAACCCTGTACGCCTCATCACCTGACTCGAATATGTAATTGATATTAAGGCCGTGGGCGTTCTTGAGCGCGATGATCGAGGCCCATGTCCGCATGTTCGCCCGGAGATCGCTCCTCGGGATCAGGGAAAGCGGTATCTCGGCTTCGACCGGATAGTCCGTCAATATTCTCGACGAAGTATTGAGGAGGGCCATGTCGTTATTGTGGTCCTCGGCCTTTATCATGGCTTCGGGTTGCGGACCTGTTTCTCCGGCACTCCCCTCGGCCTGGGCCGCTATTTCCAATATGCCGTCAATAAAGCCCTTTATGTCATCTGTCTTCACGATCGGGTCCCTCGCGGCCAGCACTTCATCCACCCGCGTCACAGGCAGCGTCGTTGGCGCCATTGTAATGTATTCCGGATTCTCGCGCGCCGCTTCGACGATAGCAGTGAGCGCGGCCACAAACCTGTCGAGCTCACTCTTTGACTCTGATTCAGTGGGCTCAAACATGACCGCCTCATGCACGATCATCGGGAAATATATTGTCGGCGCGTGAAATCGCATATCAAGCAGTTTCTTCGCGATCTCAAGCGCCCTTACTTTGAGCGCGCCCTTATCCACTTGGACAACAAACTCATGCATCCGGTGTTTCCCCGGTGCCTGCCCGAGTATAAACTCCTCGATATGCTTTATTCTCGCAAGAATATAATTTGCGTTTAACACCGCTGTACTGCTTACATCAACAAGCCCTTCCTTGCCGATAGTAAGGGCGTACGCGTAGGCCTTTAGAAGCACTCCGACATTCCCGAAAGTAGAAAGCACCATTCCTATGGATTTGGGCCTGTCATAATTCAAGGTATAGCGGTAGTCGCCCTCAGTGCCTTCCCTCTCGATAACCGGCTTGGGCAGATATTCGGCGAGTTTACCGCACACCCCGACCGGCCCCGCGCCGGGCCCGCCGCCCCCGTGCGGCGTCGAGAATGTCTTGTGCACGTTCACATGCATGGCGTCAATACCGAAATCACCGGGCCGCACCTGGCCCACAAGCGCGTTAAGGTTGGCGCCGTCCATGTACACAAGCCCGCCCGCATCATGTATAAGCCGGCATATCTCAGGGATATTGGGCTCGAAAAGGCCCAATGTATTAGGTATCGTAAGCATGATGCCGGCAATGCGGTTCCCGTACTCGGCTATCTTTGCCTTTAAATCATCCATATCCGTATTTCCGTCATTATCGGATTTTACACTGACAGTCGTCATGCCGGCGCGTGCCGCGCTTGCCGGGTTCGTACCGTGCGAAGAATCAGGCGCGAGTATCACATCCCTCGGCCCTTCGCTGTTATCGCGGTGGTAAGCCCTGAACGTAAACAGGGCCGTCAATTCACCGTGCGCGCCTGCGGCAGGCTGCAGCGTGGCATCCTGCATGCCAAGCACTTCACAAAGGTAGGCTTTGAAATCATACAAAAGTCCCAGGAGGGGCTGGACGGTTTCCGCGGGCTGGAGCGGGTGCAGATTCGCGTAATGCGAATCCGCCACTGCCTGCTCATCGGCCTCTGGGTTATACTTCATGGTACACGACCCGAGCGGATACATGCCTTTATCCATGTCAAAATTCATTTCGGCCAGAGTCCAGAATATTTTTACTAACTGGTCATGCGTATAAGCCGGTATGTTGGGTAGAATTTGCCTGGCCATCTCACCTAAAGAGGCCCTCTCATACCCTGTATTCTTTTTAAGGGCTTCAATTTTGGCTTTAACTTGGGCGTCTGCGCTGACAATATCAGCCACCGCATCGACCAATTTATCCACGTCGTCCTCAGTATTCGCGTTGGTCAGGCTGAAAAGCATGGCATTACCACTGACAGCGTCAGAATATCCTGATACGTTAACGCCTCCCATGATACCTCTCTTAAGCAGTTCACGGTTAAGGTCATCCGGATCCATCGGTATTTTGAAAGCAACTTCTCCCAGATAATTGGTATTTAGAGACGTAAAACCCGGTATGGCGCCCAGCATTACCGTTAGTCTCGCTGAAAGTTCGCGGGCCCTTTCCTGCGCTGCCACCAGCCCCTTATCGCCCAATGAAAGCGCGTATACAGTTGCCCTCAAAGCGCACAAAGCCTCGTTCGAGCAAATATTGGACGTGGCTTTTTCTCTTCGTATATGCTGTTCACGCGTCTGAAGCGTAAGCACAAAGGCATCCCTTCCTTTTGTATCCTTGGTCTTACTTACTAGGCGGCCCGGTATTCTCCTTACGTATTCCGTTTTTGTGGCCATCATGCCGAGTCCCGGACCTCCGAAATACAGAGGATTACCGAAAGGCTGGCCTTCGGCAGTCACTATGTCCGCGCCGTATTCTCCGGGCGGGCGTATACTCGCGAGCGTATGCGGATCGTTCACGTGCACTACAAAAAGGGACCCGCTGTCGTGGGCAATTTTACCTATCTCTTCGGCGGCTGTCTCCAGTTCACCGAGGAAATTCGGCTGTTGTAAGATAACGCAGGCGACATCATCACCCATTTCACGCTTTAATGCTTCAATATCCGTTGACATGCCGGCCCTGCTTACAGGCACTGTAACGATCTCGAGGCCGGAATTTATCGCATACGTGCGCAAAAGCTCCAGACAAGACGGGTTGAGCGCGCCCGCCACAACGACCTTCTTTCGCTTCTTGATCTCATGCGCCATGAACATTGCCTCTGCCAGAGCAGTCGCGCCGTCATAGATAGAGGCGTTGGCAACGTCCATGCCTGTCAGGCGACAGACAAGCGACTGGTACGTGTACATGACCCTTAAGTTTCCCTGACTCGTCTCCGCCTGGTACGGCGTATACGTTGTATAAAATCCCCTGTGCGACGCCACATAATCCACGATCGCGGGGATCAGGTACCTGTAGTGGCCCGCGCCGAGGAAACTCGGAAGCTCACTTATGTCGGTATTATTAAGGCCCATCTCCTGAAACAGCTTTATCATGCCTTCCTGCGATAACGCCTCGGGCAGGTCAAGATCGCCGCGGAAGAATCGTTCCTTTGTCAAAGGATTCCTCCCTTCAAGCCCGCAAACCCGCACATAACAGTCGTACAACTCGTCCGATAGCACGGCAAACAATTCCTTCTCATCCTTTATGCCTATGGCCTCGAGCATCTCCTGTTTTTCGGCTTTTGTGTGCGTAATATAATTGGGCGATGTCTCTTTGAGCCGGTGTATGGGCGTCTCGACGACCCGGCACTCCACGTATGCATCCTTACCCGTTACAGTCCCGTCCGGCCTCTTATGAGCCGGGAAACGGACTTTAAGTTTTTGTCCGGGTTCGATATATTCCAGGTCAACAAGCGCCAGCGCGACCGTGTTGCCAACCTTAACCTTCTCAACAACATCACCTTTATTAGGTTCCTTATCCTTTTTCATTATGATCCGTTGTTCAAACTCAGGCAGGGCAGTCCCGCTTGTAACTACGCCCACGCTCTCTGCCTTGCCTTCGACATAGACCTCAAAATTTTCATGCGGGCAGCGCGATTTGTCAAACTTGAGAGTTACGAGTTTTCTTTTTACCTTTCTCTTTTTCTCGTCCAGTTTTTCTTTGCCCAGAAAATCCGAATCTTTCTTAAATTTTACGGCCCATCCGAAACCCAGTTCAAAAGGCGATATGCCTTCCTGCCACTCATTGCCGTAAAGCGGCATTCCGGCTTCGATACGAAGGCTGTCGCGGCATCCAAGCCCGCAGGGCTTAAGTCCGAGGGGCTTGCCGACTTTCAGCAGTTCGCGCCATAAAGCCGAAACCTGCATGGGGTGCACGAATATCTCGAAACCCCGGTCTCCGGTATAACCTGTCCTTGAGACGAGGACCGGTATATTCTTACCATCAACTTTCAGATTGCACTGCCTGATCTTCTGCCGTCCGAGTGTGATCAGGTTAAAATCAGCAAGCGGCTGGAGCACCCTATCGGCGAACCGCCCCTGCAGCGCTATCCCGACCTTTGAATCATCTCCGGCGTTCCTGAGGTTTCTGATATTGAGATTCCTGCCTTTTGCGTATTTCTTAAGGTGCTCAAAATCTTTAGATGTGTTGCACGCGTTCACGAAAAGCATGTATTTGTCCGGGGCGAGCCTGTACACCCATATGTCATCGATTATCTCTCCGTTTTCATCGGAAAGAAGAGAATACTGAGAATCCCCGTCATTCTCCAGCCGTTCGATATTGTTTGTCGCTATGTATTGGAGAAAATCGCGCGCGTCGCTTCCCTCGACTTCAAGCACACCCATGTGAGAAATATCGAATAGGCCGGCGGCTTTTCGCACTGCCCAGTGCTCATCCATGATGCCGTTTTTGCCGTATGTGACCGGCATTTTAATGCCGTGGAAATTGGTGAAGTTAGCGTTCAGCCGTTCATGCTCCGCCACAAGCGGCGTAGTCGCTGGTTCCGGAATAAGCTCTATGTTGGCGATGTCCAGCATGTCCATAAGCCTGCTGCCTTTAAACACAACAGTGTAATCCCACGACCAGCCGCTAGGCACCCTTACTCTAACTTTAAGCTCCAGCGCGCCATCGCTGTCTCTCCGAGAGGGCCTGCCGATAACCTCGAGCAGACTGCCGCAGGACTCAGACTTCGCTGCCTGCTCATCCAGCTGCGCGTTCATGTTAAGCCGGCTCCTGTACTGCGCATCGCCGCCTTCGCTCCGTACGCCGTCAAGCGCCATCTGCACGGCAAACGCGAGCTCCCCGTGCAGGCGCGAAAAATATTCGGGCCCGATTTCGTCTATCACCGGCCGGAGTTTCAAGATAATACTCTGCGCGGCCAGGGTATGCGTGTTCGCAGTGTTTTTAACAGGATAGCGGTCATCAGCGATCGATATGTTTGTCAGCAGAAAACAAGCGGTTGTCACGATGGAAAGTATTCTCTTAGCGAGTTTCATATTCTCCTCCGTTTATTTCTTGATCTACTTCATATTTGTTATTAGGTTTAATTATCATACACCCAACAGCCCCTCCCATTGTCACAGCAATGTAACAACTTTGTAACAACTTTGTCGCAGTACCAGTGTCATGGTGTCATGGGTACATGTCATGCATGTCATGGGGACGGGGCTTTTTGCGGTAGACTTTCGCGTTGTAATAGAGGGGGATTTGGGATAAAATTGGATTCCGTAACACACGGAGGTGGAGCATGGCAAAGAAAGCGGTAGTGATTTTGGCGGACGGGTTTGAGGAGATAGAGGCAGTAACATGCGTGGACGTATTGCGGCGGGCGTCTGTAGAAGTCGTCGTTGCGGGGCTCGGGGCGAAACACACGGGTTCACGCGGGCTCATCGTAACCCCGGACACAACTATAGACAGGATAGAGCCTGATTTCGACGCGGTAGTATTGCCCGGGGGGATGCCCGGGGCCACGAACCTCGCGGCATCAGAACCGGCAAGAAAACTCATAACCGACACCGCTAAAAAAGGCGGGATCGTGGCCGCCATATGCGCGTCCCCGGCAGTCGTGCTCGCCCCCCTCGGTATTCTTGACAATAAAAAAGCCACCTGCTACCCCGGCATGCAGCAAAAGTTCGGCCCGAAAACCGCTTACACCGAAACAGCCGTCGTCACGGACGCGAACGTCATCACGAGCCGCGGCCCGGCCACTGCCATGGAATTTGCACTCGCGATCGCCTCGGCGCTGGCAGACAGTGATACTGTCCGCAAATTGCGGCAAGCGCTTTTATGCGCATAACTATCGAGAAAATAGTCTTCACGGGCAAAAGCCTCGGCAGGACGGACGAGGGCAAGGTCGTACTCACCGACGAGGGAATCCCCGGGGAAATACTGGAAGTTTCACCGGTAAGAGAGAAGAAAAATTACATAGAGGCTAAAACGCAGTGCATCATAAGAGCCTCCGGGGCCAGGCAGGCCCCGCGCTGCGGCCACTACAGGACATGCGCGCCTTATCAGTACATTGATTACGACACCCAGCTCGAAATAAAAAAAAGCCAGGCGCTCGAGGCTTTAAAAGAATTTGCCGGGGATACGGTCGGCAAGCTCGCCGTCCGCCCCTCCCCGAAAATATGGAATTACAGAAACAGGCTCCGCCTTCACATAATCCGCGGCCCGAAAGGCGCGCATTTCGCCTACCACAAACCCGGTAAAACCGGGAGTTTCGAGGGCATAGACGGCTGCCACCTGGCCGACGAAGGCATAAACAGGTTTCTGTCCTCGGTTAAAGAAGACCTCAGGAAACCGCTCTTCCGCAACGTGACGGAAATCACCGTGCGGATCAGCTCTCATTCCGGCGAGCTTTTGTGCGTCCTTCACGGCGGCATAAAAGGACCGGACGAAAGGCTGGGGGCTTATTATGAGAATTTAAAAGACTGCTTCCCGCTGGCAGGCCTTGTATTCATGGACAAGAAAAACGAGCGGACCACAGTATACGGTAAAGCGCGCATCGAAGAAATCTTAGACGGCAAACGTTTTGCCATAGGCCCTACCTCATTTTTCCAGATAAACACCCCGCAGATCGGCCCGCTCATAACAGACATGAGGGAAAATATCCCGCTCACCGGGAAAGAAAAAATTATTGACCTTTACGCCGGGGTGGGGCTCTTCAGCATAATTCTCGCGCCTGGCGCCGCAAGCGTCTCATCCGTAGAACTCTCGGGCGAAAGCGTTGCCCTCCTGAGGGACAATATTCTCGCCAACAATGCCGGCAACGTCTATCCGATAGAGGGAGACTGCGAAAAACTCGCCGGTACCGTGCTCGGCGCCGGCTGGGACATCGCCGTGCTCGACCCGCCGAGGACAGGGCTCGGGCCCGGGCTGTGCGGCAGCCTCATGAATTGCGGGATAAAACACCTGGTATACGTATCCTGTGACCCTGCTACTATGGCGAGAGACCTCGGAGTCTTAACCGGCGGGTATGCCGCAAGGCGCGTCTTTGCCTACGACTTCTTCCCCCACACCACGCACATCGAAACCATGGCCATACTGGAGCGGCGCTGAGCCGGCCCCTAAGTTATGTCCAGCACGTCATCCAGCCTGGCTATTTTCAGCACTTTCTTCACGTTAGGATGCACATTCGCGAGCGAAAAATTCTCTTTTCCGGATTTTTTAACGACTCTTATGCACATGCTTATGAAGCGGGAGGCGATGTACTCCACGCCGGTCATATCAAACACGACGGGCATACCGGCACTGTCCGCTTTCGCGTAAAGGGCCTCTTCACACTCTAGGCAGGCCTCGGTAGTCATCTGTTCGGGAAAAGAGCATACAAGCCTGTTTTTATCCACTTTAAAAGTCGCCATGGCGCCTCCTTTTAACTGTTTTTGTAATATTCTTTCTCGATCGCCTTGGCGTCGAGAGACTCGTCATAATACAGGTCCTTGTTGAAACGGTCGAACCGCGCGTTCACCCTCCTCCTGGCTATGCGCTGTATGTTCAGGAGGTTGCGGGCCGTTATATTGTCCGTGGTTATGTTCTTGCCCCCCGTCCCGCAGCCGAGGGTAAACGACGTATGGAGCGTATTGAAAAGCCCGCCCACGGCCCCCTGTGACGACGGCGTGTTCACCACTATGCGGCCGGCGTTCATCAGCATGCAGAATTCCTGTATCTTCGCCTCGTCGTTGGAATATATGCTGACCGTGTGGCCGATACCGCCGTAGAAGTTCAGGTCAATGCACAGGTTGACCGCATGGTCAAAATCCTTTGCAGTATAAAACGCTACTACCGGCGCCAGGATCTCGGAAGAGAGCGGGTATGCCTTGCCTATCCCTTTCAGGGGGGCTATGAGAATAGTTACATCAGAAGGCGCGTTAATGCCCGCCATCTGCGCGAGATAGGAGGCAGGCTTCCCGACTATGGCCGGGCTCATCAGGCCGCGCGCACGGTCATAAGCGACATTCTCAAGTTTCTTCACCTCGTCTTCGGTAAGCACATAGGCCTTGTGGTTCTTAAATTCCTTTATTGTTTCGCCGAGTACGGATTCCTCAACCACAATCGCCTGTTCGCTGGCGCAAATAGTGCCGTTATCAAACGTCTTTGACATGATAATCTGCTCGACGGCAAACGGTATGTCCGCGCTCTTCTCGATATAGACAGGCACGTTTCCCGGGCCCACGCCCAAAGCCGGCGTGCCCGAACTGTACGCGGCGAAAACAAGCCCTGCCCCGCCCGTCGCGAGCACAAGCGCGAGTTTCTTGTGCCCCATGATCGCGTGTGTGTCATCCATGGTCGCGTTTTCGAGCCATTGTACGCAATCCTCGGGCGCGTCCTCTTTCAGCGCGGCCTCGTAACATATGCGCGCGGCCTCGATCGAGCACTTCATGGCCTTGGGGTGCGGGCCTATTATGATGGGATTACGCGTTTTCATGGCTATGAGAATTTTGAACATAATGGTCGACGTGGGATTTGTCACGGGTATGAGGGCGAATATCGGACCGAGCGGCTGGGCGATCTCTGTTATGCCCCTTTCTTCGTCGTGAGAAATCACGCCCGCGGTCTTAAGCTCTTTCATGTCCTCGTAGACAAGCTGGGTGGCGAGTACGTTTTTCAATACCTTGTCTTCCCATCTGCCGAGGCCTGTCTCGTCATGCGCCATCTTTGCCAGTTTCACGCGGTTCTTGAACCCGGCCTCATACACGGCCCTGACGATGCGGTCAACCCTCTCCTGATCCAGCTGGCTGAA
>JBDRBZ010000261.1:0-3880 GCA_043822175.1 Candidatus Omnitrophota bacterium | reverse complement strand
TTGTGAGGGTCATCCCTCTGGAATACAAGCGGATACTGGAGGGTGTGAACATAGAGCGTAAACTCGGGTTGCTGGAGGCGTCAGATGGGTGATGCAAGAGGATTCATGAAGGTCGCCAGGCGGGGCGCTGATTACAGGCCTGTCCCCGAAAGGGTAAAGGACTTTAAGAGTGTGGCCGTGCTGCGTCCCGAGAAAAAGTCCGAAGAGCAGGCGCTCAGGTGCATGGATTGCGCTACCCCTTTCTGCCACTGGGGATGTCCCATAGGCAACTATATCCCGGAATGGAATGACTATTTGTCGCGGGGCAGGTGGGAGCCGGCGCTTAGGCTGCTCAATGCCACAAACGATCTGCCGGAAATCACAGGGAGGATTTGTCCCGCGCCCTGTGAATATTCCTGTGTGCTCGGCGTGAATGACGATGCCGTAACTATACGCGAAAATGAACTGGCCGTTATAGAATACGGTTTTGATAAAGGCCTGATTAAACCTGTGCCGCCTGTGACAAGAACCGGAAAACGCGTGGCTGTTGTGGGTTCTGGCCCGGCGGGCCTGGCATGCGCCGCCGGTCTTAACAGGGCAGGCCATAACGTTGTTGTATTCGAGAGGGATAATAAAGCCGGGGGGATACTGAGGTATGGTATACCTGATTTCAAGCTTGAAAAATATCTCATAGACAGACGGCTGGACATCTGGAGGCAGGAAGGCATTACTTTCAGAACCGGTACGGATGTCGGCAAAGATTATCCCGTAAAGCGGCTTGTCCGGGATTTTGATGCTGTCTGCCTTGCGGGCGGCTCACGCGTCCCGAGAGATCTTAAGATAGAGGGCAGGGACCTGAAAGGGATATATTTCGCTATGGATTATCTGTGCCTGGCGAATACGCTGATTTCCGGCGAAAAGACCGGGTCAGGACTTAAAATGAATGCCAGGGGCAGGAATGTGGTCGTCATAGGCGGCGGTGATACCGGGGCGGATTGTGTGGGTACGGCGCACCGCCAGGGCGCGAAGAACGTGCTGCAGATAGAAGTTATGCCCAAGCCGCCGGAATGCAGGGGCGATGGGTACCCATGGCCAAAATATCCGCTGCTTCTGAAAACGTCGTCCAGTCATGAGGAAGGAGGCCTGCGGCAGTGGGCTGTGCTGACCAAGCGTTTTACGGGAGAAAAAGGGCACATACGGCGGCTTTTATGCGCAAGAGTTTCTTTCATGACGGAGAGTAAGAATACATGTCCTGTAATGCGCGAAGTGCCCGGAAGTGAATTTGAAATCGACGCGGACATGGTTATATTAGCCGTGGGGTTCCTACACCCCGAACACACAGGGCCGGTCTCTGACCTGGGGCTTGAGCTTGATGAGCGCGGCAATGTGCTGACAGACGCGAGCTACATGACGTCCCGGGCAGGGGTGTTTTCGGCGGGGGACATGAGGCGGGGGCAGTCTCTTGTTGTTTGGGCTATAGACGAAGGCAGGCGTTCGGCCTATCATATCGACAGATATCTAATGGATACGGGCAACAGTTCCGTGTCATGAAAGGAACCATAAAATGATAAGCACGGGCATTAAAGGATTGGATGACGTGATTACCGGCTTGAGGGCCGGTGACAACGTTGTCTGGCAGATCGATGATATAAAAGAGTATGCCGAACTGGTGAGGCCATTCGCCAGGCAGGCGCTTAAGGAAAAGAAAAAGCTTATATATATGAGATTTGCCTCGCATAAGGAATTGCTCAAACCCCAGGCGCGGGTGAAACGCTACGAACTCAACGCGAACATGGGTTTTGAGTCCTTTACCACAAGGGTAAATAACATCATAGGGCAGGAAGGGGAAGGCGCGTATTATGTTTTTGACTGCCTGACAGAACTGCTTTCGGCATGGGCCACCGATCTCATGATAGGAACTTTTTTCATGATTACGTGTCCGTTCCTCTATGAGCTTAAGACCATAACGTATTTTTCGATCCTTAGAAACAGCCATTCTTACAAATCGATCGCCAATATACGAGAGACAACGCAGCTGCTCATAGACGTTTATCGCTGCGAGGGCAATTTCTACATACATCCGCTTAAGGTATGGAACAGGTATTCGCCGACCATGTTTCTTCCGCATCAAAAAAAGGACGAAGAGTTTACGCCGATAGAAGACAGCGTGAGTGCGGTAAAGCTTCTGTCATATATTCGCGAGAAAAGCGCCGATAGCGCAAAAAGAAACCTGGATTACTGGGACAGGCTGTTTATCGAGGCTGAAGGGATGCTCAAGGAGGAGTCAGCCGGCCACAGGATCCGGGCCATGGTAAGGAAGATATGCGGCCTCATGATGACCAAGAATAAGAGGATGCTGCCGCTTGTAGTGCGCAATTTCACGCTTGAGGAACTCATCAACATAAAATCGAGGATGATAGGGACAGGTTTTGTCGGCGGCAAAAGCGTCGGCATGCTCATGGCCCGCAAGATGCTCGCCGGCAACAGGTCCCTGAATGCGGCGGGCATTATGGAGCCTCATGATTCTTTCTACGTGGGCTCGGACATATTCTACTCATACATTGTGCAGAACAGGCTCTGGAAGCTGCGCATGCAGCAGAAAACGAAAGACGGATATTTCAGTGCCGCCAAAGTGCTCAAGGAGAAAATGCTGTACGGCAGTTTCCCCGAGGAAATAATGGAGCAGTTCAGGCAGATTATAGAATATTTCGGGACCTCACCTATTATTATACGATCGAGTTCGCTTCTTGAGGACGGTTTCGGAAACGCGTTTGCAGGGAAATACGAAAGCATGTTCCTGGCGAACCAGGGGACCCCGGAAGAGAGGTGCATAAAATTTGCCGACGCCGTACGGAAAATATATTCCAGCACAATGAGCGAGGATGCCCTGGTTTACAGGAAGCAGCGCGGCCTGGACAAGCTTGATGAGCAGATGGCGCTGCTCGTGCAGAGGGTGTCGGGTTCATACCATGAGCATTATTTTTTTCCGGATCTTGCCGGTGTGGGGGTCTCGTACAATACCTATGTATGGAATGAGAATATGAATCCGAATGCCGGCATGCTGAGGCTCGTGTTCGGGCTGGGGACCAGGGCGGTTAACCGCGTGGAGGGCGATTATCCGAGGATGGTGGCGCTCGACGCGCCTCTTTTAAGGCCCTATGCGGAAGCAGGCGACCTGAGAAAATTTTCACAGCACGAAGTCGATGTGGTGAACACCAGGGAAAATTTATTCGAAGCAGTGGAATTTTCACGCCTTATGGATGAAAAGGCGTATGAAGGCGCAGACCGCGTAGCGGTCAAGGATTACGAGGCCGCGAAGATGATGAAGGAAAGGGGCAAAGGCGGCGGGGAATACCGCATATTAACTCTGGACAACGTGTTTAAGGATAATAATTTTGCCGGGTCTTTCGGGAAGATACTGAAAACCCTCGAGAAAAGCTATGAGTATCCTGTCGAGATAGAATTCACGGTGAATTTTACCGGGGAGGATTCGTTCAAGATTAACCTGCTGCAGTGCCGCCCGCTTCAGACGAGGGGCGCCGGCCAGAAGGTTAAGATCCCCGGGCATTTAAAAAGAGACAACCTGCTGTTTTCATCACGCGGATATTTTCTGGGAGGCAATACTTCTCAGGAGATCAGGAGGGTTATATGCGTCGATCCGTGTAAATACGGCGCGTTGACCTTATCGGATAAATACGAAATAGCCCGTATTATCGGGGGCCTTAACCGCGGCATCGAAAACAGGGACGCGACGCCCGCGCTGCTCATGGGGCCCGGCAGGTGGGGCACGACCACGCCGTCTCTGGGCGTGCCGGTGAGGTTTGCCGAGATAAATAATATAGCCGTGCTTGCGGAAGTCGCGTTTCCGGAGGGCAACCTCATGCCCGAACTGTCGTTCGGC
>JBDRBZ010000260.1:0-19735 GCA_043822175.1 Candidatus Omnitrophota bacterium | reverse complement strand
AGCTCCTGGTGGAGAAGCTTAAAAAGACCAAACGAAACAAAGATTTTCTCAAAAACATGAACAAATAATCAGAGAAGGAGGAGATAATGAAAGAAAAAATTCATCACGATTATAAGGAATCCACGATCGTTTGCGTCTGCGGCGAGGTCATACATACCCGCAGCACCAGGCAGAGCATCAAAGTGGATATCTGCTCGAAATGCCATCCTTTTTTTACCGGACAGCAGAAGCTTATGGATTCAGCCGGAATGGTGGAGAAATTCAATAAGCGCTACAGCGGTAAAACCAGGGCCAAAAAGCAAAAGGCCGAAACGGACGCGCAGCCGAAACAGGCGGCACAGCCTAAACCCGAGGAGCAGCCAAAAGCTGCACCTGCCGATGAGAATACCGTAGCGGGAGAAGCATAACCGCTGCCTGACGAGGAGACGGAAGAACCATGGGTATGTTCGAAAAGCTTGATGAGATACTGGGCCGTTTCAGGGAGCTGCAGAAACTGGCGGTGGATCCCGATGTTGTCCAGAATATGGCCCTCTACCAGAAATACCGCAAGGAGATGTCCGGCATTAAGGATATAGCCGGGAAGTACGAGCGCTATATAAAAATAAAAAACGAGCTTGATGACCTTGCCAGGAGCCTTAATGAGCATGACGATGAGCCCGAGTTCAAGGCAATGGTAACGGATGAGATAGCGACGCTCCGGGGTGAGGTGGCGCGGATCGGGGCCGAGCTTGAGGACGAGCTTTACGAACAGGATCCGAACGCCAGCAGGAATATCATTATGGAGATCAGGGCGGGTACCGGTGGGGTTGAGGCAGCCCTTTTCGCGGCGGAGTTATACCGTATGTACACGAAATACGCCGCAGGCAAGGGCTGGGTTTTCGAACGCCTTGGATCAGCCACGACCGAAAAGGGGGGCATAAAGGAAATAGTGTTTTCCATATCCGGGGACAGCGTTTACGGCCTGATGAAGTACGAGATCGGGACGCACAGGGTTCAGCGTGTGCCGGAGACAGAATCCAGCGGCAGGATACACACATCAGCCGCGACAGTGGCTGTCCTGCCCGAGGCCGAGGAAATTGACCTGAAGATCAACCCCCAGGACCTGAAGATTGACGTTTTCAGGGCAGGCGGCAGGGGCGGCCAGCATGTCAATGTCACGGATTCCGCGGTCCGCATAACGCACCTGCCTTCGGGGCTGGTTGTCAGCTGCCAGGATGAGAGGAGCCAGCACAAGAACAAGGCAAAGGCGATGCGCGTGCTGAGGTCAAGGCTCTTCGATAAAATGCAGGAGAACCAGCGGGCCAGGATATCGAAAGAAAGAAAGATGCAGGTCGGCACCGGTGACAGGTCAGAAAAGATAAGGACGTATAATTATCCGGACGGCAGGGTTACCGATCACAGGATAGGGCTCACCCTGTACCGGCTGCAGGATATTCTGGAAGGGGATATAGACGAGATAATCGACGCGCTCCGTAAAGCGGAGAGAGAATTGAAAAAGGCGGCGCAGTAACATGACAGTAATGCCCGAACAGTACCTGACCGGTAAGGCTTATTTCATGGATTTCGAGATACGCGTAAACAGGCATACGTTTATTCCGAGGCCCGAGACCGAGATACTTGTTGAAAAAACGCTTGAGGCGATGAACATTATAAGGGCCCGGAATCCGGGCGCCGCATGTTTGCGGGTGCTGGATGTGGGGACCGGTTCGGGCAATATCTCAATTAGTTTGACAAAGTACGACGAACAATGTAAAATAACCGCTCTGGATATATCGGAAAACGCGGTTGTAAAGGCAAAACAGAACGCGGATGAAGCCGGCGTATCGGACAGATTATGCCTGGCTGTAAGCGACTATTTTGATTCTTTAATACCTGCTAAATATTTTGATATAATAGTGTCAAATCCGCCTTACATATCCGGTCCGGACATGGAAACATTGCCTGATATGGTAAGGCTTGAGCCCGGGATCGCGCTGTACGGAGGCTGTGACGGGTTGGACGCCTACAGGGCGATTATACACGGCGCGCCGTTATACACGAAAAACGGCGGTTATCTGATAATGGAGGTCGGTTATGACCAGGCGCGCCGGGTCAGCGGGATTATGGCTGATGCCGAGTACGGCCGGGTGGAAATTTTCAGGGATTATTCGGGTATAGAGAGAATCGTGCGGGGTGTAAATGGATAAACTTCGTATACGGGGCGGCAAGCGGCTAAAAGGAGAGGTCCGCATAGAGGGCGCGAAGAACTCGTGCCTGCCGATCATGGCGGCAATGCTTCTTACGGATGGGGAATGCCGGATCGAGAATGTGCCTCCTTTAAGGGATGTGGACACCATGCTCAAGATTCTAACATGTCTCGGTGTCAGCGCGTATAGAGACGGAGGGGATGTCGTAAGGCGGGAAGGGGCTTATAAAGGCATTACTGCGCCGTACGACATTGTAAGCACGATGCGGGCTTCTATCTGCGTGTTGGGGCCGCTCCTGGCGAAGCAAAAAGCGGCGCGTGTTTCTTTTCCCGGAGGATGCGTTATCGGACCCAGGCCCATAGATCTGCATCTGAAAGGATTAAGGGAATTCGGCGCTGACATAAAAGTGGATGAGGGGTATATAAATGCCAGGGCGAAGAGGCTGACCGGCAGGGAGATATATCTCGGGGGACATTTCGGGTCGAGCGTGCTTGCTACGGGCAATGTCATGATGGCGGCGACGCTCGCTAAGGGTGAAACCGTTATACACAATGCCGCAAGCGAGCCTGAAGTGAAAGACCTGGGGGAATTTCTTGTCAAGATGGGCGCGGATATAACGGGATATGGTACGCCTACGGTAAGTATCCGTGGCGTAAAGTCGCTTCATGGCGCCTCACACCGCGTGATCCCTGACAGGGTAGAGGCCGGCACCTACATGATCGCGTCCGCGATTACCGAAGGTGATATCAGCGTCAAAGATGTCGAACCCGGGCATATGATGGCGCTTATGGATAAGCTGCGCGAGATAGGCTGCGAGGTCACTGTTAACAGGCGGTCGGTCAGGGTGAAAAGATCCGGGAAGCGGCCGAAAGCGGTAGCCGTAACAACGCTTCCTTATCCCGGTTTTCCGACCGACCTCCAGGCGCAGGTTATGAGCCTTTTGTCTGTAGCCGACGGCATAAGCATTATAACAGAAAAGATTTATCCGGAGAGGTTTATACACATAAGTGAGCTGAACAGGATGGGCAGTGACATTATCCTGGAAGGGCCGAATGCCATTGTTAAAGGCACGGACTCGCTGAGCGGGGCGGATGTGATGGCTTCAGATCTGCGCGCTTCCGCGGCGCTTGTGCTGGCAGGGCTCGTGGCCAGGGGCGAGACCACGGTGCACCGTGTTTATCACATCGACAGGGGGTATGCCCACATCGAGACAAAACTCGCCGGAGTCGGAGCGGATATACAGCGGGTCAAGGAATAATTTTAAAACGATAAAAGGAGGACGAGTATGGCGGTTGTTTTGAGGCTGAAACGGTTCGGTACGAAGAAGGTACCCTTTTGGAGGATTGTGGCTGCCGACAATCGGAGCCCAAGGGACGGGAGATTTATCGAGGAACTGGGTTATTATGACACGAAGAAAGATCCGAGCGAGGTGAAGCTGAAGAGGGAACGCATTCTCTACTGGCTTAAGAACGGCGCTCAGCCCAGCGAGACGGTGAGGAGCCTTCTGAAGCGCGAGAAAGTAGCGGACAAAGCAGGCCGGGCGGCACAGGTTAAATAACAAGAGGCGCGGTAGCGGGCAGCCGGGCCATGCCGCATATTACGCAATGCTCATAGACATATTGACTCTATTCCCGGGGATGTTCAAGGGCCCGTTTGATGAGTCCATGATCAGGATAGCGCGCGAAAAGGGGCTTCTTGAAATAGCGGTTCATAATCTTCGGAACTGGACAGAAGACCGTCACAGAACCGCCGATGACAAACCGTTCGGCGGTGGATCGGGTATGGTGATGAAGGTCGAGCCCGTGTACAGGGCGCTTAAGGACCTGCTGGGCGGGGATCCCGCGAAAAAAACAGGCGCTGAACCGGGAACCAGGATTGTGCTCATGACACCGCAGGGCAAAAGGCTCGATCAGGGGACAGTGAAGGCCCTGTCGCAGGCGCGCAGGCTTATAATTTTATGCGGACATTATGAGGGCGTGGACGAGAGGATACGCGGCTTTGCCGACGATGAGATATCTATCGGTGATTATGTGCTGACATGCGGCGAGCTTCCGGCCTGCGTGCTTGTTGATTCTGTAATGAGACTTATACCGGGTGTGCTGGGTGACCCGGGATCGCTTGAGACGGAGACTTTTGAGAATGACTTGTTCGAGTACCCTCAGTACACGCGGCCGCGGGTTTTTGAAGGTATGCGCGTGCCGGAAGTGCTTTTAAGCGGTGATCATAAGAAAATAGCCGCCTGGAGGAGGCGGCAGGCGGTTATCAGGACAAAACGTATGAGGCCGGATCTGATTAAGCCGGGCGCGGGCAAAACCGCGCGCGGGAGAGGCAGTCAGAAAGGCCGGTAAAAAGGAGGAAATAGATGGACAAAGTAAAGAAGTTCAGGGAATCGATCGAGAAGAAGCAGACCGACAAATTTGATATAGGCGATACGGTGGTAGTCAGCGTGCGGATTCAGGAGGAAGGCAAAAGCCGCATACAGGATTTTGAGGGCGTCGTAATCGGACGAAAAAGAGGGGGCATAAACTCCACTTTTACCGTCAGGAGGATTTCGTACGGTGAGGGGGTCGAGCGCGTGTTTCCTATTCATTCCCCAAGGGTTGAGAAGGTTACGGTAAAGAGAAAAGGCAAGACGCGGCGCGCGAAGCTTTATTATCTGCGAAAGAGCGTCGGGGGCAGGCTTAAGGTAGATGAGAAAATCGGGCCGGTCAGCGATTCCGGGGAAAATGCTTTACCACGAGAGGAAGGCGCGTAGGGCCGGATTCGCCCGTATCGCCGGCGTGGATGAGGCAGGCAGGGGGCCGCTTGCCGGGCCAGTAGTGGCGGCATGCGTAATGCTCGAGAGGTCTGATTTCAGGAACAGGATAGACGACTCGAAAGTCCTGACCGCGAAGGCCCGCGTCAGGGCGTACTGCGAGATAGAGGAAAAGGCCGTTTACGGCGTGGGCGTTGTAGACAGGGACGTGATAGACGACATTAATATTTATTGGGCTACGGCGCTTGCCATGAAAAAGGCCGTTGAAAATCTGGCTCATGAGCCGGATTTTTTGCTTATTGACGGCAGGATTAAGCTCGATCTGCCTTTTAGCGCGAGGTGCATTATAAAAGGGGATTCCAGGAGCGTCTCTATCGCGTGCGCGTCAATCATTGCCAAGGTGACAAGGGACCGCATCATGGAAGAATATGACGGCGTGTATCCTGAATACGGATTCGGACGGCATAAGGGATACGGCACAAAAGCTCACAACGAGGCCCTGCGGAAATACGGTCCGAGCCCCATACACCGTTTTTCCTTCAGGCCCGTATCGGCGGTAAAACATTTGACAGATTGACCTGTTGTTTATATAATAATATTTTAGCATTATAGTAAATTGAGCAAAACCTGCCCGGAATACGCAAGAGGAGGATTCATGACGACTGCAAGCTCTCTCAGGATATCACAGAAAGCCAAACTTGTGCCTATCGATAAGGTGGCGCATAAGCTCGGCATAAGCGGCAAGTATCTGATACCGCACGGGTCAAGCAAATGCAAGATATCGCTTGAGATCATGAGGAAGCTTAAATCCAAAAAAAGAGGAAAATACATTTTAGTTACCGGCATTACGCCTACGCCGTATGGTGAAGGCAAAACCGTTGCCGCGATAGGGCTTTCCATGGCCCTTGCCAGGGCTGGGAAAAAGGCCGCATGCTGCTTAACCCAGCCGTCTCTTGGCCCCATGTTCAGCGTAAAAGGCTGCGGTACCGGGGGCGGACTGGCCCAGGTGGTTCCCATGGAGGACATTAACTTTTATCTTACGGGCGATACCCACGTTGTGGGCGCTGCTCATAATCTGTGCGCGGCCTATCTGGATAATTCTCTCTACCGGGGTAATCCGCTGGGCATTGTGCAGGACACGATATCCTGGAACAGGGTTATTGACGTAAACGACAGGTTCCTCAGGAAGATTTCCATCGGCATGGGCACCAAGCGCGACGGTATAAACAGGCGCAGCGGCTTTGACAGCACCGCATCGAGCGAGCTGATGGATATACTCGCTTTATCCGAGGACATTGCAGAGGTCAGGGATCGTATCGGCAGGATCAATGTGGCGTTTACGGATAAGAAAAAGCCGGTAACGGCGGATGACATTAAGGCGGCCGGGGCCATGACTGCCCTTGTCCGCGACGCTCTGATGCCGAATCTTGTCCAGACTCTGGAAGGCACGCCGTGTTTTATGCACGTAGGCTCGTTCGCGAGCACGGCTATGGGCAGCGGGTCTATCATAGCCGACAAGATGGCGCTCGGGCTTTGTGATTATGTGGTGACCGAGTGCGGATTCGGGGCCGACCTGGGGGCTGAAAAGTTTTTTGATATAAAATGCCGCCGCTTGGGCTTTGGCCCCGATGCCGCGGTCCTGGTGCTGACCATAAGGACGCTCAAAATGCACAGCGGGGATTTCGAGATTACCGTGGGCAAGGCCGTTGAAAGCCTGATCACCAGGGAGAACATATCTGCTGTCGAGCGGGGTTCCGGAAACCTTCATAAACAGATCGAGAATATCAAATGTTTCGGTGTGCCCGTAGTGGTCTGCATTAACCGCCTGTCCAGCGATACTGAGAAGGAGATAGAAGCGGTGAAGAGGTGCGCGATGTCGTACGGGGCGGATGCCTGCTGTGTGATAGATGCGCGCCAGAACGGGGGGCCCGGCGCTGCCGAGCTGGCGTCTTGTGTCGCGGACGTGGTAAAGAGGGTTAAGCCTTCCTTCAGGTATCTCTATCCGGTTGATCTCTCGATAAAGGACAAAGTCACGCGCATAGCAAAAACGATTTTCGGCGCCAAAGAGGCCGTATTTCCGGAACATGCGGATGAGAGGATAAAACTGCTTAAGAAACTCAAACTGGACGCCCTGCCCATCTGCATGATGAAGACTCCGTATTCGCTGTCGCATGAGCCGAAGCGTAAAGGCAGACCGAGAAATTTCAAACTGCCTGTGACAGATCTATATCTGGCCTCCGGGGCCGGATACATATGTGTGCCCTGCGGAGACGTGAGCATGATGGAGGGGCTGCCGGCCGTTCCCCGCGGGACGCACGTGGACATAGATAAAAACATGAACATTGTGGGGTTGTAATGGGCGCGATAGTTTATAGGAGGACGGCTATTGACAAATATCTGTCCGACCTGGCCGGCGACATGCCGGCCCCGGGCGGAGGCAGCGCATCGGCCCTTGTAGCGGCCACGGGGGTTTCCCTGCTGCTGATGGTTGTAAACTTTACGGTCGGCAGGAAAGGATATGAAAAGGATACGGCAGGGGTAATGCGGGCGAAATCCGTGCTCCGCAAGATCGGACGGCGGCTGCAGGCGCTTATTGACGAGGATGTCAGGGCGTACAATAAATTCGCGAGATTCATGAAACTGCCGAAGGAAAGCAGGGATAAGGACGAAAAGACAGCGATTCTTAAAAACGCCGCATCCGTGCCGCTCGAGATATGCGAATTGTGCGGGACCGCGGTCAAGGAGGCCGAGTTCCTGGCGGCGGCGGGCAATAAGAATCTTGTTACGGATGTCGGCTGCGGGGCGCTTTGCCTGGAGGCGGGATTTAATTCCGCGGAGATTAACGCGCTGATCAACCTGAAATACGTCGATGATGCGGAGTATGTCAGCCGTGTAAGAGGGGCGCTGTCATCCGACAGGGCTTCCCTCGGGCGCGCCGTAAAGGGTATTATGCAGTATCTCGACACTAAAGTGCTGACGACAGGGTGATCGACGGGGGGTATTAGAGGATGCACGTAGCGACCGAAAGAATAAATGTGAATACGCGCGGTGAGTCCGACGTGATTGATATTACGCCGGAGTTGGCGGCCCTCATAGAGAAAATAGGTTTTAAAAACGGTATTGCCGCTGTTTTTGTGCCGGGCGCAACGGGTGCGCTGAGCACGATTGAATATGAGCCGGGCGCGGTTAAAGACCTGAAAGCGGCCTTTGAGCGCATAGCCCCGAGGGAGGGGCATTACGCGCACAATACAAAGTGGGGAGACGGAAACGGATTCTCACATGTAAGGGCCTCTGTAATGGGGCCGAGCATTACTGTGCCCGTGTCGGGCGGCAGGATGACGCTCGGCACATGGCAGCAGGTGATATTTATGGATTTCGATAACAGGCCCAGATCCCGGGAGATTGTGGTGCAGTTTTTGGGTGAAAGATAAACAAAGGGATTTACAATGAAATATCCGGTTCTGCAGGTGGCATTGGATTTTGTGGACCTTAAGAGGGCATTACGTGTTGCCGCGGAGGCCGTAAAGGGCGGGTGCGACTGGATAGAGGCAGGCACACCGCTTATTAAATCCGAGGGGCTTCAGTGCGTGCGGGCGCTGAGGAAAATGTTTCCGAAGAAAATAATCGTGGCTGATATGAAAGTGATGGATGCCGGAAGGACCGAGGTAGAGGCGGCTGCCAAGGCGGGCGCAGACGTTGTATGCGTACTCGGCGCCGCCACTGACGCCACTATAAAAGAATGTGTTGAGGCCGGCAGGAATTACGGCGCCAGGATCGAGGCTGACCTGATAGGCGTCGGGAATCCGGTGAGCCGGGCGAAGCAGCTCGAGGCGCTCGGGGTCGATTATATAGGGGTGCATTGCCCCATTGACGAGCAGATGGCCGGGAGAAATCCTTTCGATACGCTCGCCAGGGTATCGGGGGCCGTGCGCATTCCTGTGGCGGCCGCGGGCGGTATATCTTCCGAGACGGCCTCAGACAGTGTTAAGGCGGGCGCCTGCGTGATCATCGTCGGGGGTGCGATAACGAAGTCCGCTGACGCGAGGAAATCCGCCGCGGCCGTGAAAAAGGCGATGCAGAAGAAGATCCGGATAAAATCCGAGTATTATGTGAGAGTAAACAAGGATAATGTCAGAAACGCGCTGGCCAGGGTGTCTAACGCGAATATTTCGGACGCCATGCACAGATCAGGCAGTATCGATGGGCTAAAGGCCGTGTGGGACGGCGCGAAAATGGCCGGGCCGGCCGTAACCGTGAGGACATACCCGGGCGATTGGGCCAAGACGGTTGAGGCCTGCGATGTGGCCGGGCCGGGCGACGTGATTGTCATCGATGCCGGCGGCGTGGGGCCGGCTATATGGGGCGAACTGGCCACTCACGGGGCCCTACAGAAAGGCATTGCCGGTTTAGTGGTGGACGGCGCGGTCAGGGACGTGAAGGAGATCAAGAAACTTAAGTTCCCGGTTTTTTCCAGACTTGTGACGCCGAGGGCGGGTGAGCCCAAAGGGTTCGGGGAGATAGGCGTGCCTGTCACGATCGCAGGTGTCAGGGTGATGCCGGGCGACTGGATCGTGGGCGATGCCGATGGCTTGTGCCGCATACCCGCCGACAGGGTGGTTGAGGTAGCCAACCGCGCCATGAGCGTTTTGGAAACAGAAAACCGTGTCAGAAAGGAAATCGACGGGGGCAGTACGCTCGCGCAGGTGATGGAACTCGTTAAATGGGAGAAGGAGAAGTAATGCTTATTATCGGCGAACGAATAAATACGTCAAGGGCGGCAGTGAGGAACGCTGTTTTGAATCGTGACGGGGATTACATACTGAATGAGGCCGTGAGCCAGGCGCGCGCCGGCGCGGCGGTTATTGACGTTAATTGCGGGACGAGCATGGAAAAAGAGGCCGAAGACATGTTGTGGATGATGGATGTGATCCAGCGTAATACTGACATACGGCTTTCGATTGACAGCCCGGATCACGAAGTGGTGAAAAAGGCGCTTGCCGCGCATAAGGGGACCGCGATTGTCAATTCGATTACAGCGGAAAAAGCGCGCTATGAGCAGATACTCCCCGGCCTCGGGGACAGTGATGCCCTTGTTGTCGCTCTTACGATGGATGAGAAAGGCATGCCCTCGACCGCGGGTGAACGTTTTGAGCTGGCGACCATTCTCATGGAAATATGCCGGGGTTACGGAATATCGAAAGAGAGACTGCTCATCGATCCGCTTATACGTCCCGTGAGCGCCGAACCCGCGCAGGCGAAAGAGGTGCTTGAGGCCATAAATCTCATAAAGGGCATAGGGCTTAAGACAATAGCGGGCGTCAGCAACATCTCCTTCGGACTGCCGAACCGGAAACTTATCAACAGGACATTTCTTGCCATGGCCATAGCCGCCGGGCTGGACGCATGCATTATGGACCCGCTGGACGCGGCCATGATGTCATCCTCGTTGGCGTCTGATGCGATCATGGGCAGGGACGAATATTCCATGGGCTACATCGCCGCTTTCCGAGAGAAACGTCTGGTGGGGTGATCGGACATGGCTAAAAAAATATTTATCGCGGCCACGCTTCAGAACGTGGGGAAAACCACCTTCAGCCTCGGGCTTTTCGCCTGCATGCAGAAAATATTCAAAAACATAGGTTTCATCAAGCCGATAGGGCAAAGGTACCTCATGGAGCAGGGGTACAAGGTGGATGAGGATTCTGTCCTGATCGAAAAAGTGTTTGACGTCTGCGGGGGAGTAAACATAAAAGATCTGTCCCCGATAGCGGTCGAGAAAGGTTTTACCGAAAAGTATATAGAAGGGCATTTTAAAGGCGACTATTCCCGGGACATAATGCGGTCCTACAATAAAGTGGCCAAGAATAGGGATCTGGTGATCATCGAGGGCACGGGGCATGCAGGGGTAGGGTCGGTCTTTGACCTCTCCAACGCGACGGTCGCGAAATTGCTCGGCGCCAGGGTGATATTAATCGCGCCGGGCGGCGTGGGCCGGCCGATTGACGAGGTTATGCTGAATAAGGCCGTCTTTGACAGGGCCGGCGTGAAAATAGCCGGGGTCGTGGTCAACAAGGTGCTCGCGGACAAGTTCAACAAGATAAATAAATACGTGCGCGCGGGGTTCAAGCGCCTGAACGTGCCGGTGATCGGCGTCATGCCGTATCAAAGGCGTCTGGACCTGCCCACAACGAGGGAGATAGCGGAAGAGCTTAAAGTCCCGCTTTTATGCGGCCATGAAAATCTCGACCAGTCAGTGGACAAAATCGTGATTGGCGCCATGGAACTGCGCTCTTGCCTGCGCTATGTCGATAATAATACGCTTGTCATTACTCCGGCTGACAGATGGGACATCATCGAGGGCGTGATCGACGTGCAGCGTAAACACAAGTCCGGGCATGTAAACAAGATATCGGGCGTGGTGTTTACGGGTGACACGGAAACCGATGCCGGCCTGATGCGGAAGCTGGAAGCGCTCAGGATACCCGTACTCGCCATAAAAACAGACACATACACGGCCGCGAAAAGGATAAACAACATAGTGGTCAAGACCAAGCCCGCGGATATGGAGAAGATCAGGCTGATAGTCAACATGGTTGAACGGTACGTGGATTTTGACATGATACGCAAGAACCTCACATGACCCGCCTTGTTTCCGGATTTTTGATTTTCACACTTATTGCCGGATGTTCGGACCGTGGATTGTACACGAGGACATTTACGGTCATGGGCACCGTAGGCAGGATTTTTATCGCGAAGTCTCCCGGGAGCCGCGGTACGGTAGAAACGGCTATCGCGAAGATGAAGGATGTGGAAAGAATATTTAATGTTTACGATCCGGCGAGCGAGATTGTGCGGGTAAACGGGGCGGATCCTGACGAATGGATCGGGGTGTCGAACGATTTCGCCGCCGTGCTCGAACGCTCGTTTCAAATCCACCGCCTTACGGACGGCGCATTTGACGTGTCAGTGGGTTCTGCCGAGAGGGCGTGGGGGTTTTACGGCCGCCGCAGGAGTCCGGTCCCGGATGCGCGCGAGATTGCCGAAATAAAACGCGAAACAGGCATGGAGCATGTCAGCCTTGAAAAACGCGCCGGCAAGTACTATGTCAGGCGGGGCGGAGTACGACTCGATTTTAACGCGATAGCGAAGGGGTATGCCGTCGACGAAGCGGTTAAAGTCCTGCGGGGCGGCGGCATAAGAGACGCGCTTGTCGAGGCAGGCGGCGACATGTACTGCCTGGGGTCACCTCGGGGCAGGGGCTGGACAATCGGCTTGAGGGATCCGGAGAAACGCCACGCGGTGCTCGCAAGCGTGACGCTGTCAGACAGGGCGATCGCGACTTCGGGCGGATACGAAAAGTTTATCAGGATTAAGGGGGAGACCTTTGCGCACATCATGGACCCCGGCACCGCGGCGCCTGTGAGGAATAATGTGCTGAGCGCGACCGCCGTGTCAGACAGCTGCACGGCGGCAGACGCCCTGGCAACGGCCTTTTTCGTGCTCGGCCCCGAAGAGAGCCTGCGCATAGCCGAAAGCTCCGCCGATATTGACTGCATAATTATCTGTGAGGTGCAGGGGGAGAAGGAGCATTACGTATCCCCGGGGCTGGATGAGGCGGTCAGGTTTTCGGAATAGGGCCGGCAGACATAATAAGGAATTTTGATGAAGAATAAACGGGTGCTTGTCGCGATGTCGGGCGGCGTTGATTCGTGCGTGGCCGCGTATCTGCTTAAGGAGGCGGGATACGCGTGCGTCGGGGCCACTATAAAAACCTGGCCAAAGGAAGACTGCGGCCGCATAGACGGAAAATTATGCTGTTCCGCCGACGCGATCTCTTCGGCAAGGGCTGTCGCCGATAAACTCGGGATACCCCATTATGTGTTCGATTTCAGCCGCGCGTTCAGGGAAAAAGTCGTGGACTATGCCCTGGACGAATACAGAAGGGGGCTTACCCCTAATCCGTGTGTATACTGCAACAGCGAGATAAAATTCGGGGCGCTCCTGGATAAGGCGCGCGAATTGGGCTGCGATTATGTGGCATCGGGGCACTATGCCAGAAAAGCGCCGGCGAGCGACGGAAGCGTTGCGCTTTACAGGGGCAAAGACAAAAAGAAGGACCAGTCCTACTTTTTATTCAATCTGGACAGGGAGAGACTTAAATCACTGCTTTTCCCGCTCGGTGATATGCTGAAGAAAGACACCTCGGCATTGTCGTGTTCCGCGGGCATGGATGTTTTCCGGAGAAGATCAAGCCAGGACATATGTTTTAACGTGCGCGAGGCAAGCGGCAGACAGGGCAGGATCATGTCTCGGGATGGGCGCGTTTTGGGCCATCACACGGGAGTGGAGGTGTTTACCATAGGGCAGAGGAAGGGCCTTGGCGTGGCGTATAAAGAACCTTTGTATGTTACCGGTATTGACACGAAGTCAAATACCATCCATGTCGGGTTGAAGGCCGATATTATGAAAAAGTCGCTTTACGCGGACAGGGTAAATTGGCTTGCCGATGTGCGTCTCCCATTGAAGGTGCAGGCCAGGATAAGGTATGGAAGCGAGCCTTTTGACGCCTCTGTCCATGGCTCCGCCGGAGGCGTAAAAGTGGAATTTTCAAGGCCGCAGGCCGCGCCAACGCCGGGACAGGCCGTTGTTTTTTACGATGGCGACAGGGTGCTGGGCGGGGGGTGGATTGTCAGGGCCGAAGATTGAGATGATAAGGAGAATGTCAGCATGCGGATAAAAACGGCGCTTCGAAAAAAAATGAGCAAACTGGTCCGCGTTCTTAAGGGCCTGAAAAGCGTTGTGATCGCTTATTCGGGGGGGGTGGACAGCGCTTTCCTGCTGCAGGCGGCCTGCGACGCGCTGGGCAGGGAGAATGTGCTTGCCGTTACGGCGGTATCTGAAACTTTTCCGGCTCAGGAGGCGCGCGATGCCAGAATGTTTGTAATAAAGAAAAAAATACGTTTTTTGGAGATACGCACGCGTGAGCTCGCGAACAGGTCGTTCGCGAAGAACGGCGTGAAGAGATGTTATTACTGCAAAAAGGAATTATTCGGCAGGCTTGAGTCCATCCGGGCGGAAACCGGATTCGGCGCGGTTGCGGACGGCACGAATTATGATGACCTGCTTGATATGCGCTACGGCCGGCTCGCGAAGAAAGAATTCAAAGTCGTAAGCCCCCTTGAATCGGCGCGCATGTCCAAGAGCGATATCCGCGCGCTTTCGAAAAAAATGGGCCTGCCGACGCATGATAAGCCGTCGTTTGCCTGCCTGGCGAGCAGGATACCGTACGGTACCGCGGTCACGCGGAAAAAACTCAAAACTCTTGACGCCGCGGAAACAGCGCTTAAAAACATGGGGCTCAGGCAGGTCCGGGTCAGGCACCATGGCGACATGGCCCGCATAGAGGTGTATGAGGGTGAGATCAGGAAGGTCGCGTCGGACCGTTACCGCAGGGCTATCACCCTTTGTTTGCGTAAGCTCGGCTTCAGGTATGTCACGGTCGACCTCGCCGGCTACCGTACCGGCAGCATGAATCCGGCCGGCGGGAAATAAACAGCCCGGGAGCGTGCCTTCCGTCAAATAATCGCCGCCAATAGACGCGCCCTTGTATTCATAAAGATAGGGGACGGAGTTAACTTATTAACTTAAGGCCATCCGGTGTTAAGTGGATTGCGATTGAGGACAGGGCATTTTGCGTCCCTGCGAACCCTGTCCCCTATGCCAGTGGATTACGCGCGGGGGATTGCGTATCATTGACATAATATTCTCCATATGCTATATTTAAATGTCATTGCGCGTAAAGGCGAGCCATAGTGCTCATGTGGCGGGGTAGCTCAGTCTGGCAGAGCAGTCGGCTCATACCCGGCGTGTCGTGGGTTCAAATCCCTCCCCCGCTACCATAGACATTCGTCGGCTCGATCCCGGTAACACATGAAAAATCACATAAAAAAGTTCATGACAGGCGATGAGTGGTCCCTTGCCCAGAAGGGGTGGGATAAAGAGCGGCAGGGTGTTTATGAATCGCTTTTTACCCTGGGCAACGGCTTTCTCGGCGCCAGAGGCATACATGAAGAGCTTCCCTATGACTCGTCTCCCGGCACATATGTCGCGGGGGTGTATGACAAAATCGGCGCAAAAGTCGCCGACCTCGTTAATTTTCCGAATCCCATGTACTGCAAAGTGACCGTGAAGGGGGAGAAACTTGACGCCGGTATCACACCTTCTCTCATTAAACATGAGAGGCATCTTAACATGCGGCACGGATTCCTTGTGAGAAAGAGCCTCTACAGGACTGTTAATAAGAACAGGATCGATTATCAGTCTGTGAGATTCGTGGGCATGCATGATAAAAATCTGGTCATGATGCGCGTATTTATTACGCCCCTTGACAAGCCCTGCGCAGTGACTATCGAGACCGACCTGGACACTTCTGTGAGCAACGTGAGCGGCCTGTCAGAGGGGAGGAAACAGCATTTTCAGTTGCGGGAAGTGGACGTGTCCGACACAAAGATCGTAAGCTATGCGCGCGTGGAGACGCTCGGGAGCAAGGACTCTCTTTCATACGCGTATACGCTTCACATTTCTCATGGGAAAAAGAGGTGGTTCTCGAACGAGGAGCATGTCCAGATATCTATAGGCAGGAAAGAGACGCTTGTGCTGACTAAAATTTACGCCGTAACGCGCGCCGCGCGGTCTGATGTTGCCGGGGTAAAGGAAAAGGCGATACGCCTTCTGGAGGGATATGTCGAAAAGGGGTTTGATGCCCTTGTTGAACAGCACCGCGCGGCGTGGAACCGCCTCTGGGACATGAGCGATGTCCGGATATCCGGGAACAGGGATGCGGAAAAAGCAATCCGGTTCAACATTTATCACCTGCTTATAGCGTCGATCAATGACGGCGGCACGTCCAGCATCGGGGCGAAGACTTTAAGCGGCGAAGGATACCGGGGGCACGTGTTTTGGGATACCGAGATATTCATACTGCCGTTTTTCATATTTACATTTCCGGCTTTGGCCAAAAGCCTGATCCTGTACAGATACAACAGACTCGGCCAAGCGCGCCAGATCGCCAGAGACAACGGTTTTAAGGGGGCCATGTTTCCGTGGGAATCGGCGTACACCGGTACGGAAGAAACCCCCACCTGGTCAAAAAACCTGGACGGCAGCATTATCAGGATCAGGACGAACGAGATGGAGCACCATATCACCGCGGACGTGGCCTACGCGTGCTACAAGTATTTTTCGGCCTCGGGCGACGAGATGTTTATGCTGGACTACGGGTATGAGCTTCTTTTCGAAACCGCGAGATTCTGGGCAAGCCGCGCCAGGTTCGACAGGAAGAGAAACAGGTTTATGATCAATGGCGTGATAGGCCCGGATGAATTTCATGAGAACGTCAATAATAACGCCTACACGAACATGATGGCGAGATGGAACGTTTTTATCGCTTACGGTATGGCGATGCGGATGAAGAGGATGTATCCTGAAAGATATAAGGCACTCTCGTCGCGGCTGAAGCTGGGGGATCCCGAGATCGGCAAATGGAAATCAATTGTCAGGAAGATGCACCTGAACGTCCGGCAGGATAAGGTGATCGAGCAGTTTGACGGGTTTTTCAATCTCGAGAAAGTCACTATTACGGAGCTTGACCACCACATGCTGCCCGTTATCCCGCAATACATCAAATTAAAGGATATCGGGCGGTACCAGATACTCAAGCAGGCGGATGTGGTGATGCTCCATTTCCTGCTTTCGGATAACTATGGATGGACTGCCAAGAAAAAGAACTATTGCTTTTACGCGCCTATAACCGTGCACAAGTCTTCGCTTAGCCCGTCAGTGCATGCCCTGGTCGCCTCAGAACTGGGCATGATGACGCAGGCCTATGCGTATTTCATGCTTTCGGCGAAAACAGATCTTGAAAACTATCACGGTAATACCAATTCGGGCATTCACGCGGCCAATCTCGGGGGCACATGGCAGATAGTCGTAAACGGGTTTGCCGGCGTGCGAATAGTGAAGGATACGCTTTCGATTTACCCGCGCCTGCCGGCCGGTATTAAGCACATATCCTTTTCGATCATGTGGAGGGGCTCCAGGCTGGCCATCACTGTCCGGAGGGGCAGCGTGGCTGTAAGACATGCGGGCGGCGCTCCGCTTTGGGACCCGTTGGGCTGCGGCAGAGGTGTCAAGGCGCGCATTTTCGGCCGGATATACACCGTTGTTCCGGGCAAGCCGCTTGTCGTAAAGAAGGACGTAAGGAAGATCCATGTCAGGAGCGCGGAGGGAGACGGGGCTGTCGTGACCGTACGTAAGACGACCGGAAATCACATGCGCCAGTATTATTGATGTCATCTAAGGGAAATCAGAGGTGACGTATGCCGATAGATATGTATAAAAACAATCAAAAAGGGAAGAACAAGAAAAAAAGGCTAAACATCGCTCATCTTCATTGGGGGTTCCCGCCGATCATCGGGGGAGTGGAGACTCACCTGAATACCATCCTGCCCGCGATCGCGAGAATGGGGCACAGGGTGGGGATACTCACCGGCGCATTTAGCGGCGTAGGTTCGCGCTATCAGTACAAAGGCATAAGCGTTTTCAGGACGCCGGCTATGGACCTTAACTGGCTGAGCGACCGCGGTGTCAACGGCCTGGAGCACGAAATCATCAAGAATTATATGGGTTTCATAGACGCGATGAAGCCTGACATACTGCACGCGCACAACATGCATTATTTCAGCAAGCCCCACGCGGAAATGCTTGAGACGATAGCGCTGAAAAAAGGGATACCCATGGTGCTGACCGCCCACAATGTCTGGGACGATAACCTGTTTTTGGACCTAACGAGAAATATCAAATGGTCCAGGATTATCGCTGTCAGCCATTTCATAAAACGCGAGCTCATTGGCGTGGGGATTGACGACCGGAAGGTCACGGTGATCCACCACGGCGTTGACTCGAAGCTTTACAGGCCCGGGGTTGCCACGAGAAATGTGTACAGGAAATACCCTATTCTTAAGAACAGGAAAGTTGTGTTCCATCCCGCGCGCATGGGGCTCGGCAAAGGCTGCGACGTCAGCATCAAGGCGCTGCGCGTGATTGTCGGGAGGTATCCTGACGCGGTCCTTATTCTCGCTGGCACTAAAAATATCGTGGATTGGGGGTCGACGCAGCAGAAGGATATCGCGTACATGATTGACCTCGTGGATTTTTTCAATCTTAGAAAGAACGTGCTGATCGACGCGTTCCCCCTGGCGGACATGCCGGCCCTTTACGCGGCTTCGGATGTCTGTGTTTATCCTTCAACGTGCAGTGAGCCTTTCGGCCTGACCATGCTTGAGGCCATGTCCTCGGGCAAGCCGATGATCGTTACTGACGCGGGCGGCATGCCCGAGATAATCAAAGACGGTATCGACGGATTTGTCATACCCATAAAAAATTTCGAAGTTCTGGCTTCGAGGGTACTGCAGCTTTTTGACGACGAAAAACTGGCTCACCGTCTTGGTTATACGGGCAGGGAGATTGTCGACATGTACTACACCAAGGACATGGTGACCGGGAATATGCTGTCTTTGTACAGGAGGCTTCTTTAGGCATGGCAAAAGGCATGCGCTATGCGCGCCGCTACAAAGGCGGCATGCATCTTTTCAGCAAGGTCCGCGACACCATCAGGAACTACGGCATGCTTAAGCCGCGCGACAGGGTCCTGGCGGCCGTATCGGGCGGGCCGGATTCGATATTTCTGCTTCACGCCCTGCATTACCTCTCCGCTGAAATGAATATCGTGATAAGGATAGCGCACCTCGAGCACGGTATCCGCGGCGGCGATTCCCTCAGAGACATGCTTTTCACGAAGTCCACAGCGGGCCTTCATAACCTGCCCGTGTCCGTGAAGCGCGTCAAGGTCAGAAAGCGCCGGGGGCGATCGCTTGAGGAAACCGCGCGCGAAATACGGTATGGCTATTTCAGGAGCCTGGCGGGGCGTTTAGAGTTTTCCAAAATAGCTACCGCGCATACGATGGACGATCAGGCAGAGACAGTGCTTATGCGCGTTATTAAGGGCACGTCCCTGAAGGGCCTTGCGGGCATTCCGCCCGTACGGGAAGAAAAAGGCGTTTCATATATAAGGCCCCTGATAGAAATTGAAAAAGATGATATCATCGGCTTTCTGCGTGAGAATTCCATCAAGTACGTGTGTGACGCGACTAACAGCGACGTCAGGTATTTCAGAAACGCGGTAAGGCACAGGATATTGCCGTATCTTGAACGGTACAACCCGCGCGTAAAAAGGGCTCTCTATAACCTGTCGCAAAATCTCCGTGAAGACAGCGATTTTCTTAATTCCGCCGCGGAAGACATAGGGCGTGGGCTGTGCGGCGAAAGAGGCTTGAGGTCAATAAAGCTGGAGGATCTCCTGTCGCAGCCGGGAGCCGTGCGAAGGGAGATCGTGCGCCAGGCGCTCGTCAAATGCGGACTCAATGAAAAAAAACTTACATACAGGCACTGGCAGCAAATCAACGCGCTCCTGCGCGGGGCCGCGGCAGGCAAGGCCCTGGATGTGCCCGGAGGGGTCCGCATCACCAAACAAAAAAACGCGCTGTGTTTCGCAAGATCCCTTCCATGAAATTATATTCCCATAATATTGGGGATTGCTTAATCCGCTATTTTTTGGTACACTCTTACTAAAAGGAATGAAGATTTATGGATAAAGGCAAAGGCGCTGATAAAGGGAAAGAAAATAAGCCAAAACCGAATGATATGGGCAGGAATATAGTGATCTGGGTCCTGATCC
>JBDRBZ010000259.1:0-14823 GCA_043822175.1 Candidatus Omnitrophota bacterium | reverse complement strand
CCACCACCACGGCGCCTGCCGGGAAAAAGAGCTACGGCAAGGCCCAGCACAGGAAAGACCTTACCGCCATTATTGCGGCCCATAACATACCTTACGTGGCCCAGGCGTCAATGTCGCACTGGAATGACCTTGTCACGAAGTCGCAGAAGGCCTTCAGCGTTGAGGGCCCGGCGTTCCTGAATGTCCTCGCTGTCTGCCACAGGGGCTGGAGGGCCAGGGAAGACGGCGCTGTCAGCGTGGCCAAGCTTGCCGTTGATACCGGATTCTGGCCGCTTTTCGAGGTCGAGAACGGGACATGGAAATTTACCTTTAAGCCCAAAGAGAGAAAGCCTGTTGTCGAGTTCCTGAAGACACAGGGGCGGTTCAAACACCTGTTTAAGGAAGAAAATAAACCCATCCTGGACGAGGTCCAAAAAGACGTCGATAAGGAATGGGAAAGGCTTGAAGGGTTTGTAACCGCCGGCTGTAAACTCTAACCTGTTTTTTATTTCCCGATTAAATATCTATGTTTGTGGTGAGCTTACTGCTTTCGGTCCAGGCGATTTTTGTGAGATGTATGCCCGCTGACCTTTCACCGTAAACAAGAGGCGATTCTTTTGTCCATACGACTGTGCCGTAGCAGGTAATGGGCTTTGCGGCTATGCTTTTGACTACCTCGAGTTTAAGCTGGTCTTTAGGCACGATCTTGTCCCCGGAGAAAAGTATCTTGAGCCCCGTGCGTGAGGCGTTTTCGGCGGTTGTGCGAAGCTTTATAAATTTTTTTTCAATCGCCGTACAAAGCACGGAATAATGTACCGGAAACCTGGGGTATTTTCTTCTTTCTATTCCTGATGTCATAAATGTACTTATGCCCTTGGTTTATGAGTGTTTATGCTCCATATTTTTTATATCATCCACCTATAAATATACCTGATATCCGGCCCTTTTGGCAACAGTTGTGTAATTTATTTGTAACCGGAATGTAATACGTCAAAACAGCTTTTTTACGAGCTCGGCCGTATTTTTCGCGAGCCTTTCGCAGCATTTAAGCGCGCGCCCGTCGGGGGCGCCTATGGCCACGGGACCGTAATGATCGCCCATGGGTTCGCCCTGTATTATCATGCCGTGGATAAGAAGCGCGTGCAGGATGTCGGTGATCGTTGTTTCGTTGCCGCCGCCTATGTTGGCCGCGGAAGAAAAGGCCGCGCCCACCTTGCCCTTGAACTGGCCGTGAAACTGTACGCTTTCATCAAGCAGTCGCTTTACCTGCCAGGCCATGGTGCCGTAATATGTGGGCGAGCCTATGATGATCCCGTCGTAGTCTTCCAGTTCGCCTACGCGTGTCTTCTCTATCGTCTTCAGCGTGCTTTCTATGCCTTCGGCTTTCAGCGCCTCGTCTATCTTTTTAGCCATTTTTTCGGTATTGCCGGAGTTTGAATAGTATGTTATCAGTACTTTAGGCATTCGGACCTCCTTTTATCGGGGGTTATAATATACACCCGCCCAGCGGTGTTTGCAAGAATAAATGACGTACTTATTCTTTTACAAACGGGCGTTTTCGTGGTATATTCTCACAAGATAATAAAGGAGGTGGCGTAGATGGGCCGCAAGAAAAGGACCGAGATAAAGTACAAGCACAAAGAAAAAAGAAAAAAAAGACGGGCAAGGCTCGTAAAAAAAGGCCTGGATCCCAATAAGTGTTTTTCCGACGGCGTATACCTTGGTTTTCCGAAAGAGTAAAACATATCGGGAGGATGCATAATGAGTCTGGGAGTTCTCTTTATAGCGGCAGGGGTCCTCATCGCGCTTTTCCCGCCTCTTCTGTCTATGATTGTGGCTTTTCTTCTTATTCTGGTAGGCGGCGCGCTATGTTCGATAAGTTACCGCCTGAAGAAAGGGGCGAAGAGGTTCGAGGACCCTTTCATGGATTTTTTTACCAAATTCTAACCGAACCGCCCGCAGTCATCCGATCAGAACAGGCGCAGGTGTCAGCATGAGGCGGTTGTGTCTCCGTTTCGGTGTCGGCCGGCGCGGAGGCACGAGAAAGAAATAAAATGATTATCGACCTTACGCAGTTGAAGGCCAATCAGAAGGGCGTGATAGTGGAGCTGGCGGGCGGGGAAGAGTTTAACCGCCGCATACAGAATATAGGTATCCGGGCAGGCAAGACTGTCCGGAAAATAAACGCCCAGTTCTGGCGCGGCCCGCAGACGGTTGAGGTTAACGGCATGAAGGTAGCCGTGGGGCACGGCATGGCGAAAAAGATAATGATAAAGGTATCTCAGTGAGACAGTCATTGAACAGAATACTCCTTGTCGGCAACCCGAACGTGGGCAAGAGCGCCCTTTTCTCGAGGCTTACCGGGGCAAAAGTCATTATCTCCAATTATCCCGGCACTACCGTTGAGTTTACACAGGGAAGAATGAAAATAGGCGAGGACCGGCCCATGATAATCGACGTGCCCGGGGCCTACAGCGTTGAGCCTACCTGTAAGGCGGAAGAGGTGGCCGTTAAGATGATGACCGAGGAAAGGCCCGACGTGATCATCAATGTCGTTGACGCCACAAATCTTGAGAGGAACCTTTATCTTACCCTGCAGGTGCTCGAGAAGAAGATTCCCGTGATTGTCGCCCTTAATATGTCGGACGCCGCGGTTCACAGGGGGATTTATATCGATTCGGCCAAACTGGAAAAACATCTGGGCGTCCCCGTGGTGCCGACGTGCGCGCTTACGGGCGAGGGGATAAGGGCCCTTGCCGACAGGATTCGTGAAGCCAGAATCAAGTACATAGCGCCGCATACGGACAGCGAGAGGTGGGAAGCGATAGGAAAGATTACGGCCGATGTGCAGAGGCTTGAACACCGGCATCCTACCGTTCTTGAGAGGCTGGGGAATCTGAGCATTAATCCCGTATCAGGGCTTTTCATAGCGTGCGGGGTGGTTTTTTTGTCTTTTCTCGTGATACGTTCCATAGCCGAGGGGCTTATCGGGTATGTCTTTGATCCGCTGTTTGCCCGGCTATGGCTTCCGGCCATGGCTCGGTTAAGCTCTTTGCTGGGGCCGGGGACACTGCCTCATGATATTCTCATAGGAAAGCTTATCGACGGGGAAATAGATTTCGGCATGTCTTTCGGGATTCTGACTACGGGGCTTTACATACCGATAGGCGCGGTGCTGCCTTATATCGTGAGTTTCTACCTGGTGCTGGGCCTGCTCGAGGACTTCGGCTACCTTCCGAGGCTGGCGGTGCTGGTGGATAACATGATGCACAGGCTCGGGCTTCACGGGTACGCCATAGTGCCGCTCATACTGGGCCTCGGGTGCAACGTGCCGGGGGCGCTTGCCATGCGCGTGCTCGAGGGACGGCGCGAGAAATTTATCGCCGCCACGCTTATGGCGACGGCTGTCCCGTGCATGGCGCAGACCGCCATGATCGTGGGGCTGGTCGGGGAAAGGGGAGGTCAGTATGTGGCGATGGTGTTCGGGACGCTTTTTGTCATTCTTATCTTAAAGGGTCTACTCCTCAACAGATTCATGACAGGCGCTAGCCCTGAAATACTCGTGGAGATTCCGCCTTACAGGATACCGCAGTTCGGGATTGTTCTTCATAAACTCCTGATGCGGCTTTCGGGTTTTCTGAAGGAGGCCGTGCCGTTTGTGCTGCTCGGGGTGTTTATCGTTAACCTACTTTACGTGCTCGGCGTAATCGCTGTCGCGGCGAAAATATTTTCGCCGGTTTTAAGCACATTATGGGGGCTGCCGGAGGACTCGATCGGGGCGCTTATCGTGGGATTTTTGCGCAAAGACGTGGCAGTCGGCATGCTCGGGCCGTTGGGCCTGACGAACAAACAACTCGTCATAGGCTCTACCATACTGGCCATATATTTTCCGTGTATCGCTACTTTCATGGTTCTCGCGAAAGAACTCGGCGTCAAAGACATGGTAAAATCAATGATGCTCATGCTCTGTACGGCGCTTATCGTAGGGACCATTCTTAATATCGCGATCAGGTTCTGAACGCCTGGCATACGGCACCGGAATCGTGCCGTGGATAACCCGGGAGGTCACATGTTCGGACTCGGCATGGGAGAATTGGTGGTAATCCTCGTGATTGTCCTGCTGCTTTTCGGGGCTTCCCGGCTTCCCGAGGTAGCCAGGGCCCTTGGGAAGGCTATAGGTGAGTTCAATAAGGCCATGAAGGGCCCTTATGATTCGGATGACGATAAAGACCGGGATAAAAAAAATCCCTGATACCCTGATAAATGGACCAGAAAAAAAGCTTTCTCGAACACCTGGAAGAACTCCGCCGGAGAACACTCGTATCTTTGGCCGTTATCGCTGTCTTGTCCGCCGCGGCCTATTCAAGGAGCGGATATTTCCTGGGCCTCCTGGCAAAACCGCTGGGCAAACTTGTCTTCATAGCCCCGCAGGAGGCGTTTCTGGCGCGCATAAAGATCTCGATCTTTGCCGGCGCGCTGATATCGTGCCCGTTTCTGCTTTACCAGGCGTGGATGTTTGTGAGGGACGGGCTTAAGGAAAACGAGAAAAAGCGGATGGGCGTTTATATCCCGGTCTCATTCGTCCTTTTCTTCGTCGGGGCGGCGTTCGGATATTTCGTGATCATCCCTATCGGCCTTAAGTTTCTGTTGAGTTACGCCTCTCCTTCCCTTGTTCCCATGATAAGCGTCAGTAACTGCATCTCGTTCGTGGGCACGCTCACGATCGCTTTCGGAGTCGTGTTCGAGCTGCCGCTCGCGATCCTCTTTATGACAGCTATCGGCGTCGTGACTCCCCGCGCCCTGGCCGCGAAGAGGAGGTATGCCATCCTTTTTATCTTTGTGGCCGCGGCGGTGTTTACCCCTCCCGACGTCGTCACTCAGTTATTCATGGCCGTGCCGCTTGTGATCCTCTACGAAATCAGCGTCGCGCTTTCCCGTTTAGTCTACCGCAATTCCCCTGACGGTTACGCGGAATAGGGAATAGGGGACGGAGTTAACTTATTAACTTAACGTAACAGCAAAGCGCATTTAATGACCTCTTAAGTTAATAAGTTAACTCCGTCCCCTATTGTGCCTATTGTGCGAAAGACGTGGTGGGTGGCCAATTTATATTGTAATAGTGTGGTTAGATTGATATAATAAACCAAAATTTAGTTGAATCTGGTATAACCGGAAGGTATATTCTAGATGAGCTTAAAAAATGGACGTGAACTCGTCATAGTCATAGCGATGGTGGCGGGTCTCGCCGGATGCAGGACCGCCCAGGCGCCGCTCAGGTCCGATGCGATGTGGATACCTCCCAAATGGGAACAAATCTCAAAAACTTCGGATGCCGTATGGGCCGACATAAGGGAAAGAAGGGTCAACTTCCGTGAGCCGCTTGCCCTTATCGAACTTATCGACATAGCGCTGAAATATAATCCCTCTACAAAGAAGGCGTGGGAAGATGCCCGCGTGCAGGAAACGAAGCGCAAACAGGCAGAGGCCGCGTGGTATCCCGAGATAACGGCGTCCGCTGATATTTCCGCCCAGCGGCAGAACGCCGATCACCAGATAGACGATACCAACAACTACGGTTACGGGCCTGAGCTCAAGCTTACATACATGGTGCTTGACCTGGGCGGCAGGATGGCTGACATAAAAGAGGCCACATACTCGGTCCTGTCGGCGAATTTCACTTTTAACCGCTCCATGCAGGACCTGATACTCGACGTGGAGGAAGCGTACTACGGGCTTTACAGCGCCGCGGCCCAGGTCGCGGCCGCGGAAGACGATGCCGAAGACGCCGGTACGGCGCTTACGGCCGCAAGACAGAAATTCGATGTGGGCCTTGTGGCGCAGCTCGATGTTTACCAGGCCGAGAGTACTTACGACGACGCGCTCTATAATCTCGAGGACGCTAAGGGGAAATTCCTGGACGCCAAGGGCACACTTGCCGAAACCATCGGCTTTCCCGCGGATACCGATCTTTCCATTGTCCCGCCCGCGGGGGCGCTGCCGACCGACATAAGCAAGGAAGACGTGAGGGCGCTGATCGAGGCGGCGCTTATACAGAGGCCTGACATAGCGGCCGTGCGGGCGGACCTTGTGGCCAAAGAGGCGGCCATAGTATCGGCCAATTCAAGCCTCTGGCCCACGGTGAATCTCGAGGCCGATTCTGACGTCAGGTGGTACGAGTATTATGGGTACGACAAAAGAGACGGCAATTATTACGGTTATTCCGGCTTTGTCAACATAGAATGGGATTTCTTCGACGGATTTAAGAAGGCGCAGAAAAAAAGACAAGCCGAAAATCTGCGGGACAAAGCGCGCGAGGCGCTCATACAGGCCGAGCTTGAGGCAAGCGGCGATGTGTGGACGAAATATCACAACTACAACACTTCCGTGAAAAAGCTTAAATACAGCGAAGCGTTCCTGAAAAGCTCCGAAGAGGCCTACAGGCTGGCCCTGGACGGGTATGAGGTGGGCCTGAAGAGCATACTGGACCTGCTGGACGCGCAGAGCAAGCTTTCGGACGCCAGGAGTAAGCATATACAGTCGAAGAAAGATCTGTTTTTCTCGATAGCGGAGCTCGCGCATGCTACCGGGACCATAGGCATGGAGGGCGGGAATTAAAATGCCGGCAATTTTATGGGAGGGCAAATAAATGTGGGACATGAAAAATTTTAAAAACATAGATATGAAAAGCCTCAATCCAAAGAACCTCAATCTGAAGAAGATCAATCTTAAGGACATAAAAGCCGGCGACGTGAAAAAATTTCTCGTTGAGAATAAGAAAACCGTGATAAAGGCCGCGGTTGTCATATTGTGCCTGTTCATGGTTTTTAAGGGCTGCTCGAGAAAGCCGAAGCAGGTGATACCGCCTAAACCTGTCGAGACCGCTCTCGCACAGACCATGGACGTGCCCGAATATATAGACGCTTTCGGTACCCTTTCCTCTGTGGCCGATGTGGACATCAGGGCCCAGGTTACGGGCCAGATAAAAGAGGTGGGTTTTGAGGAAGGGGCCGAGGTGAAAAAAGGGGATGTGCTTTTCGTGATGGATACGTCCAAGTATGAGGCCGCGGTCGAGAAGGCTAAAGGCGCCCTTGACAAGGATCTCGCTGATTTGGAACTTAAAAAGGATACCCTCAGAAGGAATGAGACCCTTGTCGCCAAAAAGCTTATTTCACAGCAGGATTTTGAGCAATACAAAACCGATGTAGCCGCCCAGCAGGCCATGGTGGAGCTGGACAGGGGCGCGTTGAAGATAGCCGAGACTGACCTGGATTATTGTTATATCCGTTCGCCTATAGACGGCCTTACCGGGCGCCGGCAGGTCGATCCCGGTAATATTGTGATGGAAAATGACGGCCCGACGCTTGTGAACATCAGGGACATCTCGAAGCTCTATCTTGATTTCGCGGTAAGCGACGCTTATTTTACGGATGTGACGGAATCTATGCGGAGCGGTAAACTTAAAGTAGAGATAAGGATGGGGGACGATAAAGTGGAGCCATATAACGGTGAAGTGCAGATGATAGAGAATACGGTGGATACAACGACCGGTACCGTAATGGTCCGCGCGGTGGCGTCCAATGACGATAGAAAGATGTGGCCGGGCCAGTTTGTCAAGGTGAGGCTCATTCTCGGCACGTATAAGGACGCGGTCGTTGTCCCGTACGCCGCGGCCACTATAGGCCAGAACGGCTATTATCTTTTTGTGGTCACGGATAAAGACAAAGCCGACTTGAGGCAGCTTAATGTGGGCGAGAAATATGACGACTACATCATTATCAATGACGGCGTGAAAGCTGGCGAACGGGTGGTAACAGTGGGCCAGATGGGCCTGAGCCCCGGCGTCGCGGTGCAGGATATTTCGCAGAAAGATACGGATACGGGTAAGGATAAGGGGAAGAAAAAGGGCGCGAAGAAGAAAAAATAAGGGGTAAACGGCCGTGGTATTCTCGGAAGTATTTATACGAAAACCCATAATGACGCTCCTTGTGATGGTGGCTATTGTGGTTTTCGGAGTTGTCGCGTACGGTGCCCTTCCCATAAGCGATCTCCCGACGGTTGATTATCCGGTTATACAGATAACCGTATCATACCCGGGCGCCGACCCTTCGACCATGGCCTCCACGGTCGCGTCTCCCCTCGAGAACGAGTGCACGCAGATACCCGGCCTTGCGGTCATGATATCGGACAATACCGAAGGCCAGACAAAGATACTGCTGACCTTTGACTTGAGTAAGAGCGTTGATCTTGCCGCGCCTGACGTCCAGGCGGCCATTTCACGGGCCATGGGCAATCTACCCACGGACCTGCCGGAGCCGCCGACATACACCAAGACCAACCCTTCTGACGCGCCCATACTGTACATCGCCGTCACTTCCGATACCCTGACAAGGGGGCAGCTGTATGATTTTGGTAATAAGACGGTCGGGCAGCAGCTTAGCATGATAAACGGCGTTTCGCAGATACAGGTTTTCGGCGGCAAGACAGCGGTTCGCGTCCAGGTTAATCCGGAAAAACTCGCTTCATACCAGATAGGCATAAACGAGGTGGCGCAGGCGCTCAAAAACGGAACGGTCACGATCCCGGGAGGCAGCCTGAACGGCGACTTCCGCACGTTTTCGATCCAGCCGAAAGGACAGCTGTTTAAGGCCAGTGAATATGACGAACTTATTGTGGCGTACCGCGACGGCGCGCCTGTGCGACTTAAAGATCTGGGCAAATGCGTCGAAGATTCGGAAAACGATGTCGTAAACGTCATGTACGGTAAAAGAGGCGACAAAATGCAGTCCGGCGTGGCATTTGTCATGGCGTACCGGCAGGCAGGAGCCAATACAGTCGCCGTGGCCCAGAGGATCAAAGACGAGCTGAACGAACTGAGGAGCCAGATGCCCGGCGCCGTGCAGTTCGATATCTTCTATGACCTGTCAAACAGCATTGTGGAATCCGTGAATGACGTAAAGAGCACGATAGTGATAGCCCTTATACTCGTGGTCCTTATTATATTTCTTTTTATGGGCCGGATTTCGGATACGGTTATACCGTCCATGACATTGCCGATTACCATTATAGGCACGTTTATAGCGATGTTTGCCGCAAGTTTCAGCCTGGATAACCTTTCGCTTATGGCGCTTACGCTTTCGGTAGGGTTCCTGGTTGATGATGCCATTGTCATTCTCGAGAATACCGTAAGGCATGTCGAGGCCGGCGAAAAACCGCTGGCGGCCTCTATCCACAGCATGAAGGAGATCACGGGCACGGTTATATCGACAAGTGTTGCCCTGGTCGCGGTATTTTTGCCGCTTGTTTTTATGGGCGGCGTCGTAGGCAGGAATTTTCATGAGTTTGCCATGACCGTTGTTTACGCGATAGCCTGGTCCACCATCATCTCGCTCATGCTGACGCCGATGCTCTGCAGCCGCATGCTGAAGGAGAAGAAACCCGGTTCCGCGGCTCAGGAAAAGACCAAAATGCAGATCTTCTCCGACATGTTTGAGAGCAGGGTAAAAGCGAAATACGCCGTGGCGCTTAAATGGGTGCTGGAGAGGAAGCAGATTTCGGTATTTTTATGGATAGCGTGTTTTGTGGGAACTATAGGGCTCTTCGGTATTCTTCCCAAGACGTTTATACCCGCGGGCGACAGCGGCGCCATAGAGGGGCAGATCCTCATGCAGCAGGGCGCGTCCACTGACCAGATCCGCGAGTTTCAGTTCGCGCTCAACAAATTATTGAATGGCGACCCCGCAGTGGATAAAATACTAACGGCGACAGGCCTTTCCCCGGGAGCGGACCAGAGCATGGGGCTTTTCTATGTCGTGCTTAAACCCATAAAAGAAAGAGGCCCGATTGATAATGTCGTTCAGCGGCTGCGCATGAAGGCGGCCGCGCTGCCATACGGGTATACGTTCATGGAGGCGATTCCCGCTCTTAAGATGAGCACCGGCGGTGAAAGCACTGCCCAGGGAAGCAAATATTCGTATCTTTTAAGCGGCGCTGACCAGGATGCGCTGTATGAAGATGCCATGGAATTCGAGCAGGCACTGCACAAGAACCCGATATTTGTGGATGTCCAGAACAGCGTTAAACTCAACATGCCGCAGCTGGATGTCGAGATATTACGTGATCGCGCCTCCACGTTCGGCATAACCGCCGCTGACATAGAAAGCGCGCTTACGCTCGCTTATGCCAGCGGTAAGGTGACGACTTATAAGACGGCGCTTGACCAGTATGACGTGATACTCGAGCTTGACAAGAAATATCAGCGAAAAGTGGAAAGCCTCAACATGCTGTATATCCGTTCGAATACCACGGACGCGCTGGTGCCGCTTGCGACCGTGGCGCGATGGAAAGAAAGCGTGGGCCCGCAGGACGTGCCCCACTACGCGCAGCAGAATTCGGCCACGATATCGTTTAACCTTAAGCCCGGTGTGCCGCTCGGCAACGCCACAAAGTTCCTAAATGATCTGGCCTTTACGATACTTAAACCCGGAATAAGCGGCCAACTGCAGGGTGAGGCGCAGGAGTTTGAAGAGGCTGTCGCCAGCATGGCGGTCCTCATACTTGCCTCGATTTTTATCATGTACATTATCCTGGGCATGCTTTATGAAAGCTACATACACCCGTTTACCGTCCTCACGACGCTTCCCGTTGCCGCGTTTGGCGGCCTGGCTACTCTCTTGATTTTCAGGGCGGAGCTTTCGCTTTACGCCTATATCGGCGTGTTCATGCTTCTGGGGATAGTGTCAAAGAACGGTATCATGATGGTCGATTTCGCTAACCAGAACATGGAAGAGAAAAACATGAACGAGTTCGACGCCATATATGATGCGTGTCTGATACGCTTCAGGCCGATCCTCATGACCGGGGCTTCGACGATCATAGGGGCGCTTCCGATAGCGCTCGGTTTCGGGGCGGACGGCGCGTCCAGGAGGCCGCTCGGCCTCATCGTCATGGGCGGGCTCATGTTCGCCCAGGTTATTACACTGTTTGTGACCCCGGGCATTTTTCTCTACATGCAGATAGTACAGGACAAATTCCTGGACCGCTTCGATCTGTTCCGCTCCGGGGCATCGCGCAAACACGAAATGACGGCGTGAATAAAGAAAGAAAAGACTTTTTAACCGCGGTACTGCTCGGCGGCATCCTCCTAGTCGGCCTGGGCCTGAGGATCTATTCCCTTGGCAGATACAGCCTCTGGTATGATGAGGCGTTGTCCGCGCTCCAGGCCGGGCAATTGGCTAAAGTGAATTTTGCGTACGGTACTCCGCCCGCGTACATATTTTTCCTTTCACTCTGGATAAAATTGACCGTGTCCGAGTTCGGGTTAAGACTGCCGTCGGTGATTTTCGGATCGGCGTCAATAGTGATGATGTTTCTGCTCGGCAAAGTATTTTTTTCTACGCGTGCCGGACTGTTGGGGGCGTTCCTCCTGGCCCTCTCTCCGTTCCATATTTATTATTCGCAGGCCGCCAGGATGTATACGGCAGTGGCTTTTTTTACGTTGTCGTCATGCTACCTTTATGTCAGGGCCCTCGAGAATGGTAAACTTGCGTATTGGACGGGATATGTATTATTAACGCTTCTCAACATATTCACGCACTATATCGGATTTCTTTTCTGGATCGTTCAGCTTGTCTACTATCCCATAGGCCGCAAGATAGCGGGAAAAGAGACCATGCGAATCTGGCTGCTGGGTAATATCGCGATAGCCATTATCGCTATCGGGTGGTTTGGAGTGATATTTAACACAATAGGCGGTATAGAGGGGATGGGCTCCCCGTATCTGCTGGGTAAAGTACTGACGCCGACTTGGAGATCACTTCTAATAACATTTAAGAATTTCAGTTCAGGGTACAACGCGTCAGGGGCGGACGGCGTTCTTACCGTGGCGCTTTTCTCGGCGCTATTTTTAATAGGGGTTGTTAAAAACCGGAGAAACAACGGGACCTTATTATGTATGCTTTCCATGATCGGGCCCGTTATCGCCGTTTTCCTTTTATCATATGTCAGGCCGGTGTATATCGACAGATATTTTATCGGTTCTTCGGCTTTTTTCCTGCTTGTGGCCGCGGCGGGATTAGCGGCTTTGCCTAAGAAAGCCATAACCGTTGCCGCTCTGTCGGTTGTTTTGCTGGCCGCTCCGGCGCTTGCCTGTTACTATGGCAATATACTGCCGTACGGATCGGAATACCATATATGGGAGGTCAAAAAGAAGGACCATAGGGCTGTCGCAAGCTATTTATGCGGCCGTTACGAAAAAGGCGACCGCCTTTATCACGCGTGCCGCAACACGGTGTTTCCCTTCGAGTATTACTGCCGGAGGCTGAATAATAAACTGCTTGTCCCGGGTGTCAATGACGTCTGTTTGGGGTTCGAACGCGATGGCGATAGGCCCAGGCTGCTGGAGACCGACATCAATTTACGCTGCGCGGAAATCAGGAACAAAAATTCGGACCTGCTCGGCGAAAACGGCAGGTTCTGGTTTATTTATTCTTCATGGGACATGGATAATGTCGGGAAGGATGAACCGGAAATCCAGTTCACACTGGACCGGATTAATAGAAACTATAGATCTTTGGAAAAGAAAAAAATTGATGGTATAATAATATATCTTTATTGCGCGCCAAGGACGGAAAAAATATGACCAAACGTTTCTTTGCAAGTTTTATCGGAAATTTATGGAAACCCATATTGCTTATGCTGCTCTATTCTGTATTTATCATGCTCCTGGTATTCCCGTTTGCGCGCCTTATCATTTCCGGAGATAAAGACGTGATTCTCGCGAAATATTCAGATGTTTCCGGCACTTTATGGTACAACTGGTGGTTTAATTTCGCGCAGGCCAATAACTTGAATCTGTTTTACACGGATTACCTGTGTTTTCCGAAGGGTATAAGCGTATGGCTTATCTCGGGTAATCTGCTTATTATTTTTATTTTTCTGCCGCTTTATAAACTGTTCGGAATAGCACAGGGGTATAATATTACCGCGTTTCTGATACTGCTTGCCAACTGTATAGCGGGTTTTCTTTTGGCTCTGCGAATAACGGAAAAAAAACCAGCCGCGTTCATTGGAGGCCTGCTCTTCGGGATTAACCCATACACGTTGTTCGAGCTTATAAACGGGAGGATGGAGCAGCTTGCCATTTTCTGGATAGCGCTTTTTTACTGGGCCCTTTTGAAGATGCGGGCCTCGCCAAAATTAGGCAATGTTTTTCTTTCAGCATTTTTCTTTGCATGTACGTTTTTAAGTCTATGGCACTATGGGATTATACTGCTCTTTGCCTTAATGTTATGGATGACAGGGGCGGTATTAAGGAAGGATTATGCGCATTTTAGGGTTTGCGTATTTATGACGGTTCTCGGGTGCGCTGCGTTTTTGCCGTATGGTTTGGGTTTCTCAGCCCTAATGGCGTCACAGTACGATTTTTCTTTTACCGACCTTGATTTTTATGGAAAGTATGTGGATTTTTTCAAAATTATGACAGCCGCTTCGACGGTAAAGCCGATATCATATTTGCCCGGATATTTCAGCGCGGTATTATCGCTTATCACGCTTGGAATTTGCGCTATTATTGCGATTATTAACAGAAAGATACGGTACGGCGCTTACTGGGCAGTTATGGGATTTTTGGCGGTTATTTTTTCTATGGGACCTGTTTATGAGGTATATTCTCAGGGTAATCTTATAACTTACCACCTGCCTTTTTATTATTTTGTTAAATATGTTCCGTTTATGGGGAGATTTTTCTGGCCTTGGCGGTTTTTAGCCCTTTTCTACCTGTCGGCAAGTGTCATAATCGCGTCAGGTATAAGCAGGATTTCAGAAATCAGGGCTTATGCCGGAAGGGTCTTACTCGTTGCTGTGGTCGCGCTTATTATGTTCCTTGAGTTTTTTCTTTATATATATCCGAAATGGCCTTCGCTCAATATGCCTTATAAGATTCCCTCTATCTATTACGAATTGGCGAAGTTGCCTGATGGGGCGGTTTTGGAATTGCCGTTTTCTCAAAGTAATTATTATGTGTATTATCAGGCGATTCATCATAAGAAGCTTATGAACTCCATGATATCTGGGACAAATGAGTTGAACCCTTCGCCCGTAAGAGATTATTACCTCAGGTTTGACTTGTCAAAGCACGGTTATTTTATGCGAAATGCTGTAGATGTAGAATTCTTGAGAAAAAGCGGTCTGCGATATGTTGTTTTTAACGAAAACGAAGCCCTGCGTTTGCTGTATGGCGACAGGATGCTGGTTGGGAGAATTAAGGACAATCTGGATGCCCTTTTGGGTTCGCCGATTATTACTATACCATCGGAAAACATGAGCTTATACATATTAAGGGATTTCCAGGAGTCGAGCGGGAATGGTGGCGGAAATATTAAGCCCGAGCAAATATAATATTATATTGACATATTAGTCCTGGCTTTCTATACTGTGCTTAGATAAAATAAAACCAATATGGAGGTGGTTTATGTCAGAATCAAGAAAGATGTGGTTCTCTGTCGTATTAACGACAATGATGATTTCCTTTTGTTTGTCCGGCCTTTGCGCGGAGAAAGGGACGCTGAACGCGGCTGTTGCCCCCGGGAATGGACCAGGAGATAACGGTGAGGAACTCGCCAAAATCATGGACATATTATATTCACGGGCGAAGAAGATTTCCTCATACAAAGCGGATTATGTTATTAAGAGTGTTGTTTCTGAAAATGCCATGGGTGCCGGCCCCGGCGGCATGGGCGGCGGCAATATGGGCCCCGGCGGCATGGGCGGCGGCAATATGGGCCCCGGCGGCATGGGCGGCGGCAATATGGGCCCCGGCGGCCAGGGGGGCGGTAATATGGGCCCCGG
>JBDRBZ010000258.1:0-7431 GCA_043822175.1 Candidatus Omnitrophota bacterium | reverse complement strand
ATATACACGAAAGGCATTGAACGTCTTTTCCCGGGTATTTCGAGGGTGGAACTGCCGCTCTGCAGCGACGTTTACGGCGCTATATCGTCTCATCCGGACATTTTCCTATTTTGTTTTGATGAAGACAATTATGTTTATTCCCCCACAGTGCCGGGCATGATACTGTCGGCATTTATGCAATCCGGGATAAAGCTTACGAAATCGGCATCCCTGCCCTTCGGCCGGTATCCGCAAACCGCATGCTTGTGCGCGGCAAGAATTGGACAATATATCCTGCACAACACGCGGCATACAGACACGGCCATATGTAATCTGGCAGCCAAACATAACGCAAGCCTCATCCATGTTTCCCAGGGGTACACACGCTGCGCGCTCTTACCTCTAAGTCATGATTCCTTTATAACATCTGACAAAGGTATCGCCAGGACCGCGGAGTCCATGGCCATTACGACGACCATCATCGACAAAGGACATATTCTGCTCCCGGGCCAAAGATATGGGTTCATAGGAGGGGCTTCTGGCATTACACCCAACCGCGAGGTCGTTTTTCTTGGGGACGTGTCAAAACACCCTTCATATAAAGAAATTACAGGTGCCATCTTACAAACAGGGATGGGTTACAGATTCATACCGGCATTGCCGCTCTTGGACGCCGGCGGGCTTGTATTTGTAAAATAAAAAAGCCGATAGGTAAACGGCATATGGCGGACGTTTTTTGAGGGCGTCCCCACCACCTATGTCCGGCAACCCAGCTGCCTTTCCAGAACCAAGCGAAACTGGTGAAGGCCTGTGGCTTTGTGTCCCACGATTTCTCGTGGTTTACCCTTATCGGCTTAGATCAATTATAGCATGCTGTCTAACTGTTGTCAATACTAACTAGTGTTAAGTTTTTTTCTCCTAACACAACTTTTTTTGTTTAAATCTTTTATCGTCGGCAATATCAACTTATTTTTTCTTGAGAATTTGAAGAAAGGCTTTAACAACGGCAGGATCGTATTTAACACCTGACTCACTTAGTATTATTTTTACGATTTGTTCCCGTGAAAATGCTTTTCGGTACGGTCTGTCAGAACTCAGCGCGTGGAAACCGTCAGCGAGCGCTATAATCCTGGCCCCGATCGGAATCTCCTCGCCATGCAGGCCATTCGGATACCCCTTGCCGTTCCACCATTCATGGTGATACGTAATAAGCGGCACTATGTCCCGCAGGAAATGAATAGGCCGGATGATGTCGGCTCCTATCTGAGGGTGTTTTTTAATCTCATTGAACTCTTCCTTCGTCAGTTTTGAGGCCTTGAGCAGTATCTTATCGCTGATACCGATTTTCCCTAGATCATGCAGCATGGCCGCCTGCCTTATAAGCTCCGCATCGGCCTTGGGGACACCCATTTTTTTCGCGATCTCGGTAGCGTAAAGCACTGTTTTTTCCGCGTGCTTCCCCGTATAGTAATCTCTCAGCTCTATAGTTTTCGCGAACGCGAATATAGATTCTATCATGCTCTGTTTCGCCTGCTTATGCAGCAGTTCTATCCTGGTCTTCAGGTGCTTCACTCCGCCTTTTATCCCGTGTCGCCGCGAGGATACCTTGACCTTTTTTTTGCGCAGGTCTTCTGACGTGCATATCCTATCGCCGCCGTCCTCTTTCGCCACTTCGATTACGCGGTCCGCGCAATCAATTAACTCTGTGCCCTTATACACCTCATCCTCCGGATAAGATGAAACGGCAATGCTGACTTTGAGCTTAACCTTGTGCTTCCTGTCGCCGAAATCATGCGTGTGTATGTCATCGAGAATCCTCTCCCCGAGACTGAGCGCCATCGCCCTGTCGGCGTCAGGCGAGATAACGATAAATTCCTCGCCTCCCGTCCTGATCACTATGTCGTATGCCCTCACCTTCCTCTTCAGCAGGGACGCCAGCTGCTTTATAATGAGATCTCCGAATTTGTGGCCGTACAGATCGTTTATGGACTTAAAGTAATCGATGTCGAGCATCATAATGGATATCGCGCCCGCGTATCGCTTAGCGCGCTCAAATTCAGAATCAACCGCATCCACCAGATATCTGTGATTGTACAGCCCCGTATCAGGGTCCCTGAGCACCAGTCTCTTAAGCTTGCGGTTGGATTTTTCAAGTTCCTTGTTCAGATACTCTTTCTCGAACTGATGTTTAAGTTTGTCGGTAATATCAGTGACAATCCCCAACACCGACTTACCGGATCCATAGTCGATAAGTTTAGTCGTTATAATGACCTGCAGCTTAGCGCCTTCCCTGGTAAGCAGTGTCACCTGTTTCTGATTAACCTCTTTTCCCGATAAATGCTGCCTGTAATCGTCACGGACCGAAGACATCTCCTTTTTCTCGATAAGTTTAAAGAAATTAAAACGGTCGGAATACAGCATTTCCCTGGGATACCCCAATGTCTCGATGCACCTCTGGTTGGCGTATATAATCTTCCCCTTCTGTGTGATAAATATCATGTTAGGGGAATTTTCCGCGAGATTCCTGAACTGGGCCTCTCTGTTCCGCAGCTCCCTCTCGGCCTTTTTTAAGGCGCTGATATCGATTATTGACACAAGGACTTTTGAGTAAGAATATTCATAGCCCGGGACAACAGACCATTTCATGTATATGTCTACGGGCATACCGGTAAGCGTCTGCGTGACTGATTCATACTCAAATGTCCGGCTGCCGTTCGCTATGGCTATCAGCTCTTCAGCAGCACATTCGTAGCTCTCCTCGGTAAAAAGGCTGCTGAGCCCCATCCGGAAATCATTCTTGTTGCGCGCCCTGTAAAGCCTCACGGTCGCTTCGTTTACGTCTATGATCCTTATCTTTGACATCAGCTCTATCACGCTTTCCGGATGTCCCCTGAAATAGGCCCGGAAATCCTGCACCCCTTCGTCTCTCATGCGCTCAAGACATAACTTAACGTCCGAAAAATCTTCTTCCCACAAGGATATGGGTGAATTTTGAAAGATACTGTGGTAACGCTCATGGCTTTCCCTCAAACCTATCTCGGCATTCAGCCGCTCTTCTTCTACCGCGACCGCCGAAGCCACAATCGCCAGCATCATTCTGTCATCCTCTTCAAGGGTAAAATCCCGTGTAAATAAAACCGATATGCCGCCTATGTTTGAGCCCCCGAACCTGACCGGCACCCCCAGGCATGTCTTCAGGCCATAGAGCTTTACCAGCGGATCGGCATCCGCATAATCGCCTTCCTGCAGATTACGCATAATAACGGTGTGTTCCGGCCTTTCGCGCACGATGTCATATGACATCAGCCCTTCGACATTACGGCTCATCTCATATCCGGCAGGGGCATTCCATTGGGCTACTGTACGGATCATATCACGGTCAAGATGCTCATAGACGACGCAAAAGGCCCCCGTGATTTCTCCGCAGGCGGCAAGGAGTCGCTCCATGTTCTCATGCGGATCTGACCCGAAACTGAGAAAGCATTCATTAATTATCTTGAGCCTTGCCTCGTATTTTTTCTTGGGCGTTATGTCACGGACAACCGCCTGCACGATATCCTCACCCGTGTCATCATCCCTGATGACATACGAATCATGCTCAACCCATTTTTCCTTTCCCGAAATAGTCCTGAAATGATATTCTACTCCCCGCACGCGGCCTTTTTTCCTCACTTCATCCCGCAATTTGTCGGACGGCCTGATGTAGTGAAAAAGCGAACCGATATCTCTCCCCTTCACGTCCGTGGTATCAGCATACTGAGACTCCAGATCAAGTATGCTAAGCGCGCCTTTGTCGATAAAAAGCATTGTGCCGTCAAATTTATGCCTGTAAAGGCCTATTTGGGCAAAGGATAGGGCATTCTGATACAAGGATTCCAGCTTCGCGTAACAATTTTTTTGCGCCTTACCCGCGGCCATATAAACGTCCCTCCCTATATATTCTTATTATATAACAGTGGAGATGCATTATCAAGCAGCCGGATCAGGTCCGTCTTCGACATCCTGCCGGCTTACGGGGATCACTTGTAATACGGCATGAAATACAGAAATGCCAGTACAAACACGAGGGTTATCATCCCGACCACAAAGCCTATTTTTATCCAATAACCGAAGCCGATTGTAACGCCTTTCTGCTTCTCTATCGTTCCTATAGCCATGATATTGGCCGTGGACCCTATTATAGTGATGTTCCCCCCGAAACAAGCGCCGAACAGGAAAGCCCACCACAGCAGGTGTTTAATATTTAGGATTGAAGAAAGGCTCGTCAGCACAGGTATAAGCCCGGCAACCACGACAACATTGTCAAGGGCGCTCGACACTATCGCCGTACTGAACAATATAGTCGAAAGAATCGCAAGCTTTCCCGATGACACCAGGGAAAGAAGCCCGTGAGCCATTTTTTCCGCGACTCCTGTCTCTGACATCACACCTGCCTGGGCAAAGAGAAAAATAAAGAAAAGAAGGGTCCACCACTCGACATCCTTCTCTACATATGACCTTGCCCTGTGCCTGCGCCACACCATAACAATGGCTGCCGTTGTCAGGGGGGCCATAAGAAGTATGGTATTAGTCTCTATGTTGAGCAGCACCTCAAGCCTGTGATGCCCCGCAATAAGGAGTATGGTGGCGCCGAAAAGTACGGCACCGATCCTGATCTTCCTGTCAGGAGGCACGGCAAGGAGCGATACCAGAAATTCATTCGGCCCGTTCTTGTTAATCTTTTCCTGCAACTCTGCGATCAGCTTGCGAAACATTACAAAGACAACAGCGCATAAGACAAACAGTGATAGCACCATGAGCGGAAAAGAATATATCAGGAAATCCTCAAAAGTCAGGCCGGCCTTGGCCGCTATCAAAAGGCCTATCGGGTTTCCGATAACAGTCCCTGTAGACCCTATGTTCGTGGCGAGAACGGAAATAATAATAAGCGGTATCGGATCCAGCTCAAAATAATCGCAAAATTCAAAAATAATCATGCTCATAAAAATAATGGATGACACCTCATCGACGACACACGCGAGAAAGGCCGAGGTGAAAATAAGCGTCAGCATCAGCTTACGAGCCGTTAAATTCTTCATGACTATTGCCCGCTGGAGGATGTACGTGAAAAGCCCTATCTCCTTTAAGAACCCCACCAGAATCATCATGCCTATAAGGAAGAATATGACCTCAAAGGAAGCAAGCCTGATAAACTCCTCAAGCGTGGTAATGCCCGATACAAGGATGATCGCGCCTCCAAGAAAAGCAAAGCTTAATCTAAATTCCCAGAAAAGGAGAGTCCCTAATATTGACAGCACAAAGGCGACTGTGGCAAGTATCTGGCTGGTCGAAAATCCGGCGCGCATACAGACGATAGCTATAGAAATAAGCACGATCACAAGGATCAGAGTCTTATGAAATAACCCTTTGTTATTCATTACACCCCGTTTTTTTATCGCTTAAAGAGGCCGATCAGCTCGGCCTTGCCAAGAACATGCGCCTGGATGTTTCGCTGGAGCTCTCTTTTCGACAGTCCGGGCATTAAATCAGGCATGATGTCGAGCGCGTAAAGCCTGAAAAAATACCTGTGCGGCTTGCCCGGGGGAGGACACGGCCCGCCGTAACCAAAGCCCCTGAAATCGGTCATCCCCTGTTTTGCCCCATTGTCAAGGATCCCGGCCTTGGGCATGCCCTCCTTAAGCCCTGCCACATCGGCCGGTATGCAATACACAACCCAATGCACCCAGTTTCCTCCCGGGGCATCCGGATCGTTGCATATAAGCGCGAAACTCTTGGTGCCGTTGGGCGCGCCGTCCCATGATAATGGAGGAGACACATCATCACCGTTACACGTGTATTTGGCGGGAATATATTCACCGTTCTTAAAAGCCTTGCTTTTAATCTCAAGCCCCATGCTTACACCTCCGGTTGCTAGAAAAAAACTTACTGCCACTACAATGATAATTTGCGCTGTTTTCCTCATACCTACCTCCCTATGCCATGATTATAATATAAACCGCTTGCGCCGTCATCTCTAAAATAGGCTTAGGGTCAGGCCCCAACATTTTACAAAAAAATGTAAACTGTTGAGACCCGACCCCTTTTAACATATAATATAAAAGGGCATCACGAGGAGGTTTATATGAAAAAATCGGTTGTTTTTTTGGCCCGCACCGCAGACGGCGATGCCGAGAGCAGGCAGTCCGCGCTCGGGAAAATCATTGCGCGCGCGGAATCCATGAGGTCTTTCCTGGAAAATGAAATTGTTCCGATAAAAATCACCCTCGGCGATTCACAATGCGTATATAACATCTCTCCGGCCCTTGTTAAGCGTATCGCGGCAAAGGTCCGGGAATGCAGAGCCAAACCGTTTCTCACTGACACTAACGTCATATATAAAGGTGAGCGCGCGAACGCGGTTGATCACCTGACACTGGCGCAGAATAAAGGTTTTTCTCATACAAAAACAGGCGCGCCGTTTATAATAGCCGACGGCATGTTCGGCAGGGACGGAATTACCGTAAAAACATCGGGCCGCTATATAAGCGAGGTGAGGGTACCGTCTTTTGTCGGGGCCCTAAAAAGCATAGTGGTCATATCCCATATCACGGGTCATATTCTTTCGGGATATGCCGGCGCGATAAAAAACATCGCAATGGGAATGGCCTGCAAGCCAAGCAAACAGGTACAGCATTCATCCTTAAAACCTTCGGTGCTTCCAGGCGCGTGCACAGCCTGCGGCCAGTGTATAAATGGCTGTCCCTCTGCCGCGATATCCCTTAAAGACAGTAAAGCGCATGTTGACCGGGACCTGTGCATAGGCTGCGGGGAATGCCTTTCGTTCTGCAAATTTCATGCCATAAAAGTCAACTGGGATGAGGACCCGGCTGTCTTCTCCAAAAGAATGGCCGAAGTCGCGGGCGCCGTACTGCGGCATTTTACCAATGTATTCTCCTTTAACATGGCTTTCGACATCACAAAGGAATGTGACTGTATTTCCGCGAAACATGAAAAAATTATATGCCCTGACATCGGGATACTCGCCTCAAACGATATTTTGGCCCTGGACAGGGCTACAGTAGATATCATAAACGCCAAAACAGACATATTCAAAGAACACGGCCTTAATACCGTATACGGTGAAATGTTCTCCTATTCCGCAGAAACAGGCCTTGGCACCGGCGAATATACATTGGAAGAATTATGACGCCTTTTCGCGCCTTATTCGGAGCCGATAAAGCAGAAATCAGGACTGCCTGCATACTTACGCCTTTCCTCAACAGGGCCTTCCTTGCCGGACTCAACGTTGGCCGCCCCGCTGAAGGGCGCCTGTACAAAACAGTGTCCGGCAAGGCATTCTCGGTCATTCAAACCGGAATGGGCGCGCCGTTCGCGGGCGACTGTGTGCTCTTCCTGCGCGAAACCGCCTGCAGGGATATAATGTTCTTCGGGTCCTGCGGCATTACCGGACTG
>JBDRBZ010000257.1:0-2477 GCA_043822175.1 Candidatus Omnitrophota bacterium | reverse complement strand
TCTCACTTGTAGAGGCGGAAGAAGCGAGAAAGGCTAAGAAAAAACATGGGCATGATAGGTAAATCGCTTATACTCGCCGGGGCGTTGCTTATTGCGGCGGGGGTTATTGTGTTATGCGCGGGCAGGATGACCTGGCTCGGCAGGTTGCCGGGGGATATCATTGTCAGGAGAGAAAACTTTACCTTCTATTTCCCGGTCACCACCTGTATATTGGCCAGTATCGTATTAACAATAGTGCTTTTTATTTTTACAAAAAAATGAGTATGTTCGGCAAAATCATTTCAGCGTTTCTTATCTGCGAGTTCTTATTGCCGGTGGGCGGCGCCTCAGGAGCGGATAACAGGGGCACGCACATGATACGGGTGTGCATCGCCGCGGGGATTGATTCGTTTAAGCTGTCGGTGAAAGGGGCTTACGAGATACAAACCCTGTATACCGGAGAAACACTTAAGCGTTCCAGGAAATCCCTTAAAGCGTGTGAAGTATTGCCGGTTAAGAGCGGTATATCAGTGGGCGATGAATTGTTCCGGGTATTCGCTATCAGGGTGGTGCCCACGGTTAGAGGCGTGGTGCACCTGGATAACAGGCAATTCCGGGGTATTATTGACATCATACGCACGAAGGAGATGAAGCTGCTCGTTATCAACCATGTGGATGTCGAGGATTATCTGTACGGTGTGCTCTATTATGAAACGCCTCACTACTGGCCCATGGAAACGCTTATGGCGCAGGCGGTCGCTGCCCGGACTTTTGCCATGTACCGGAAAGAGGAAATGATTGAGGGTGATTATGATTTAACGAATGATACTTATTCTCAAATGTACGGCGGCAAGGAGGGTGAGCGGTGGAGGACAAAACGGGCGGTAGACGGCACCAGGGGCGAGGTCCTGAAGTATAAAGGTGTTATATTGCCGGCTTACTATCACTCTTCCTGCGGCGGGCATACGGAAAACGCAAAAACCGTGTGGGGGGTTGACCTGGCGCCTCTTAAGGGAAGAGAATGCCCGTATTGTGAGCGTGTGAAATCGTCACGATGGCGGGCCATGTTTTCATATAAACAGATGGAAGATAGGCTCAACAGTAACGGTATTAAATGCCTGGGCCTCAGTTATATCGTCGAGGGGCCGCGCAACGATTCGGGAAGATTGGAAACGGTGAGGATAAAGGATAATAGCGGCGTCATTGATATCCCGTCCAATAAATTCCGGCTGGCCCTCGGCCCGGGTCTCATAAGGAGTACGGCATTCACGATAAATATCACGCCCAGGGGCGTTGTTTTCGAGGGAACGGGATGGGGGCATGGTGTCGGCATGTGCCAGTGGGGGGCATTGGGCATGGCCCAAAAAGGTTCGCATTATAAGGATATTCTCAAATTTTACTATCCCGGGGCCACGATAGAAAAAATATAAAGGTATGACTCTCAATGCGCCTTACTGATTTCGACTATAACCTTCCGGCAGAATTAATAGCGCAGTACCCGAGCGACAGGCGTGGGGATGACAGGCTGCTTGTGCTGGACAGGGACCGGGGTTCGTTCGAAGAGGCCCCGTTCGGGGAGATAGCGGGTTTTTTCAGACGCGGCGACTTACTTGTGCTTAATGACACCAGGGTGATACCGGCGAGAATTTACGGGAAGCGGCGTTCAGGCGGGCGGGTGGAGATATTTGTGATAGACCGTACGAAAGCGCCCGTAGAGGCCCTTGTCAGGCCGTCCGGCAGGATAAAAGACGGAGAAACTATTGAGCTGGATTCGGGGGATCAGGCGACGGTGATGGGCCGGACCGGGATAGGCCGGCTGGTTGAGTTTCACGCCCCGGTGGATGATGTCATTATGAGGGCCGGCAGGGTCCCTTTGCCGCCTTATATTTCAAGGCCGGCCGAAAAAAGCGATGAGGAGAGATACCAGACGATATACGCCAGGCATGAGGGCGCGACCGCTTCACCTACCGCGGGCCTGCATTTTACGGATGAGATATTTAATGCCCTCGACGGGATAGGCGTGGAAAGGGTCTTTGTCACCCTGCACGTCAGTTACGGTACGTTCGCTCCCGTCAAAACGGATGAGGTCGAACTGCATAAGATGCACAGTGAGTATTACCGCATATCCGGGGACAGCCTTTTACGCATCAAGAAAGCGAAGAATGATAAAAGGCGCGTAATTGCGTGCGGCACGACCTCTGTGCGTGCGCTGGAGACGTGCGCTGACAGAATCGATGATTTCATGGAAGGGGCCGATAGGTATGGGGAAGAAGGCCCGCGTGAATTAAGCGGTTTTTCGGACATGTTTATTTATCCCGGCTACAGGTTCCGTGTGGTAAACGCGATGATAACTAATTTTCATCTTCCGAAATCCACGTTAATGCTTCTTACGGGCGCTTTTGCCGGGAGGGACCTTTTATTTAAGGCATATGAATACGCCATAGGGGCTAAGTTCAGGTTTTTCAGCTACGGCGACGCCATGATGATAGTTTAGGGGG
>JBDRBZ010000256.1:0-25091 GCA_043822175.1 Candidatus Omnitrophota bacterium | reverse complement strand
GGGAAATGCCTCCTGAACACAGCTATGAGTTCCCGGATTTTGCCTGTATAAAAAAAAGTCTCGTTTGCCACGTCTTTCCGTATCTTTCTGGCAAGCTCGCATGCCAGTTGAACAGCATCCTCCGGGACAGATTCTCCGTCTCCGGAGCTGCCGGCATGTAATGAGGCAATTTCCCGATGTCCCGTGTCGCCGGTGGGTTGCGGAACCCCTGTTTCACCGTTCACCATCAGGGCGCCGGGCACGGGGATAAACCGCGTGTTGATCCAGCGGATGATAAGCGCGAGCGCCACGTACACGGCGGCCGCGACGGCGAGGTTCGTCCAGCTGAACGCGCCACCGAACGCGCCCGGCGCGAAGAGGAGCGCAGGTGCGGCGAAGCGGGCGGCGGGCGCACGCGGGGACAGGTCTAGGTTCGCATCGGGGACTCCTCGCGGCCTGGATAAGTTTCCGCGAAGCTCGGGACTCCCTTCGGTCGCATGCCCGGGTTCGTGAAAAGCCCCGTCCCCGACATAAAGCAAATTGAGGATCATGTGAGACAAGACGTTGTCTATGAGAAGCATGGACATCCATCCGATCGTATAAGGGTTCATGACCGGGTCATACAATATAAAGAGCGCTATAAAGAAACTCATGACAAGGCGTTCGTATTCTTCACCGAAAAGGGCCTTTTTCAGGTTCGTCCCCGGAGGCGCGCGGAACGCGTGCATCAAATGCCACGCTATCTGGGCGGGCACCCATACCGCGAATATGAGGAAATTCTGGCTGATAAAAGGAGGGGTTGTCATAAATACGGCCGCGGCGAGGCTTACCGCGATGGTAAAGAGCGCCACCGGCACAGACTCCATAAGGGCCGGGGCAGCAACATAACCGGCCAGCCTTCCCGCTTTATCGCTTCGTGTCACACCCCTTACATGAGAATATAACCCGTCGCAAACCCACTCGAGTACCGGCCACCGTCCGCCGCCGGGCCGGCCGCCTCTGTATTGAGATAAGACGGCACCTGTTGCCAGGTCACGCAAAAACTTGTTGGGTTCAATCATGGCATCCCAAAGTTCTCCTGACAGCAGCCAACCGTTTACGTCACCTTTTTGTGTCCATAATGTTTGCCCGGAAAACGCCCGCATATCGCGCCTTCTTAAAACCCCTTGCGCGATACGCTGTATCTCATCCTTAAAAACAAACGCAGCCTCGTCCAGCAACGCGTCAAATGTATACACCCTATTCTTGCATGATCGGAAGCGCGTATCGCGCCAATAGCATTTAAATAACAATTCGTCATACAGATTCGATTTGCCTTGTTCCAGATTTGACAGTCTGCCTCCTCTGGGGCCGGTACAGCATTTCTTTAACAGTTCCCGCCTATACAGGAATATCGGAATATAATCAACAACAATATCCATGAAATTCGTGGCCGGCCCGCCAATTCTCGAGAGAACGTAATAGTGCTCGATAAGCGCCATTAGCAGAAAATTGCTTTTCAGGTACTGCTGTTTAATAAAGACATTACCTGCTGTAATTTCCTTATGAAGGGTTTTGGTAAGCTCTCCCCTCACCAAACCCACTATGTTTCCGCTATCTTCAAAACTCCTTTTGCCGCGCCTTGACAAGTGTAAGAGCGCCATGGCGGATATGCCAGCCAGGTTATTGAAGTCCGACTCCAGCCCCCGACTTAAAAGCCTTATCATCTCGGGTTCAGGCATATCAAGGGGATAATCAATCAGCTCCAGTATCGCCGCGGTGTATAACCAGTTATAAACACTCCTTTTTTCCGCGAAGAATTGTTCACGCAAAAACGCGCTTAAAACCGGCCCGCCCATCTCTAATAATAACCGGGCGGCACACCCGTCAAATTCGTAACTGTCGGGACCACTCCTTACAGTTTCATCGCCTACCTTACAGGGCAACGTGTCCAGATATTTAAAGGCGGCCCTCATCATCTCTTCATCCCTGTAATACGGTTTTTTCTTAGCGCCTCTTCCTGAACTGACCCTGAAAAATGCCATGGCCATGTCGTCCGGCGGCCCGTTTTTGATCGTCTCGAGCTCAACCAGCCTGTTATCTTCCAGATTGCGGCGCCCGATCTCGGCTGATTTCACGCCGTCCATCATCTCCTTTATTCTCTCTACGGCAGACGGATAAGCGAATATATGCCTTTTCCTCCCGCCGCGCTCATCACCCTGCACCTCAAAAAACAGCTCGCTTATCTCTTCACCGAACGGCCCCTCCGCGCCCTGTCCGTAAACCGTTCTCAACTCATATTCCGTAAGGGCCAATTTTGAGGCCAGCTCTTTAAGCGGGATCAGGGCGCTGATGCCAAGCTTATAGGCGTCCAGTTCCTCCACTTCCGCCTCTAACGGTACATCGGCCCGTATACGCATACGGTACATCCTGCGGCTCGGCGCCAATACCTCCCTGCCGTCCCAATATTCACGGTCTACCGGATACCCCTGGCCGGCCAACGCGCCAAGCAGCGAAAGAGGGGCCTGCATGACCGCGACATTATCGACAAAGTCCACAACCCAGAGCGCCTCTTTATCCTCATCCGTCCGCAAACCCCGGCCCAACTGCTGTTCATATATTATCCTGGACATCGTGGGCCTTGCCATAAGGAGGACATCCGCCTCGGGAAAATCCATGCCCTCATTAAGGATGTCCCTCGAACAGAGGACCTGGACCTCTCCCTGCCGGAACGCCTTTATGGCATCCCGCACATCATCATCAGACATGCCGCCGTGGACAACCATGGCCTTGACGCCCTGTCCTCTGAAATAATCGACCATGTCCATGGCATGCTGCACCGTGACGCAATAGCACAGGCCTCTGACAGGCCCCTTTGTCTTCTTGACCCTTCCCTTTTCAAGGTCCTTAAACTGAGACACTACCAACCGGTTTCTTGAAGGGACATTCAGGTTGTATTCCAGCGACTTTCCGCTGTAATCGATGCCTATCCTGCTCAGTTTTGCCTCCAGGTCCGTCCTGACACGGAGGTATCTTACCGGCGGTATGACATCGCCGTCCGCCATATCCTGCAAGGATTTGCGGTCCACCACATTACCATCGAAGAAAACGCTGACGTCAACGCCTTCCGTACGGACAGACGTACCGGTAAGTCCCAGCATAAAAGAAGGCCTGAACCTGTGCATTATGCGCTGATAGGTATCATTACCGGCCCTGTGCGCCTCATCTATGATAATGTAATCAAAATCCCCCGGCGAAAACTCACGGATATGCTCGGTCAGATACTGGCACGTCATGAATACCGCCTGGCTGTTCTCAAAAACCCGGGACTTGTCCATTCCGGCCCTTAATATACAGGGATTGCTTTGGGGCCAAACCTCTTTAAACACCCCCAAGGATTGTTCGAGCACAGGCCTATTATGTATAAGGTAAAGGACCTTTTTCCGGAATTCCCCGCCGCAGACACGCTTCGCGTCTTCGGCAGCCACCCTGGTCTTGCCCGAACCCGTAGGATGGACCAAGAGCGCCTTTATCGTACCGTAAGTCACGTCGCCTTCTTCACCGGCCGGTTCACCGTCCGCCAGTTTTTCACGGCGGCGCTCGCGCCGGTCGCGCACATCGGCCCTCAACCGCTCTGCCTTTTCGAGCGCCTCTTTCTGATGCCCGCGCAGCGGCGGCAGGCCTTCGGAAGAGGGTATCCTGCTCTCGGGAGGCTCAAACTCACGGGCATACCTCGGAACAAATTCTCCCAAGAAAACATGCACAGGCCGCGTGTCTTCTTCAACGACAATACCTGAAAGCATGCCTGAGAGCTGTTTCAATTGCCCGTTTATAAGCGGGCCATAAATATCATCGGGGCGATCTCCGGACAATTCGGAAAATACGCTGGCGGAATGCTCAGTCAATAAGATACCCGCGTCTTCCACACGGCCTTCGTTTTCAACGACAGCATACGGCATGGATACGAGCATCCAGTGTCTTGGAAATTCAACCCCCTCATCATCCGCAACGATTCTTATAGTCTCATAAAATAACTCGTCCGGCACAGAACATACGTCAGCAATCTCCACCCCCCTCTCCCTGAACGACGTTAATCTGCCTTTGGCGTCAAGAGATTGATATAACTCTTCCGTATACCCGACAACGTGCTCTTCGCTGAAAACCCCGGCCGCGCTATGCACTATTTTGTATTGCCTTTCGGAGAGACGGAACTGCTCCCATCCGTGGGGGGTCAGGTACAATGCTAACGCGGTCTTTCTGAACCGCTCAGGATGGGCTTGGTAAAGAATTGGCATTGAACCGCCTTCATCCTGTACTGCCATCATTGCAAGCGGCACTGGCAGGACTTGCGGCAGAGGGAAGGCGCGCAATATCACGCCGGGCACGCGGCCCCTCCAGCGGCTCTTCGTGTTGATCCGGCGGATGATGAGGGCCGTCGTTACGTATACGGCGGCCGCGATGAAAAGGGTCGTCCAGCTGAGCGCGCCGCCGAACGCGTCGGGGGCGAATAAAAGGCCCGCCATGGCGAGGCGGCCCGCGGGCGGCTTAGGGGACAGGTCTGGGTTAGAACCGGGGACACGTCCGGGTTCACGAAAAGCCCCGTCCCCGGGGTCAATGGGCGGCGGCCATGCGAAACGGACCAACTCACTTTGCGCTAATGACATCGCATTGAGAAATTGCTGCGGAGTCCCTATTATTCTCCTTAGACCGCAATCCTCTGTAATAAACCTTAATTCTGCTACCGCACTTTCAAGGTTATGAAGCCTCAAAGCCTCGGGCATTTCTTTTGACAAACCCATGTTCTGTAAAGTCCCGAAAACATACCGGAATAGATGATATTCTTTGAGTAACTGCATATATAGCTCATTCCGCTTATCCGTTTCAGAGTGCTCCGTCACTGCAATCAGCGCCTGTCTCACCTTCTTAAGCTGCCGCAATGCAAGGGCCGCCCATATCCTGAACTTCTCTTCTTGTGTAAACTTATCTTCGGCTATGGGTCGCCTCATGCGCGCAATAACATTCGGGAGCATGAAGGCATGAAAAGTACTGTCTTCGATATAACTCCTGATTACCAGGCTGAGGTATCTGGCCCTTATCCCCCATCCTTGAGGAAGAACGGTTAATTCATCGTTTCCGGCTTGTTTGAGCAACGCGTTATACGCGTTGTCACATATCGCATCAAAATAATACGTAGCTGCGATAATGCCTTTGACCTGCTTTTTGGGACTCTGCCAGTCTTCTACTCTGCCAAGTATGAATTGCGCGAATTTCACGGTCGCCGCATCCCATGACGGATGTATGAAGACATCAAGGATAACCTTTTCCCCGCCGAGTTCAAGCTCATATTGTTTACACCAACCCGCTAAAAACCGTTCCTTAGGATCGTTGGGGTCTTCGGGTGTATCCCATACAAGAATTCTTTTCCCGCCGGCGACTAAGCAATCTTCCAGTGCCCTACGCAATAGTTCCGAGCTTACCGCGCCGGGTTCGACATCAACCACCATGTTCGTATCCAGGTCATGCGAACTGGTTCCGCGATAGCGTATGCTCCCGCCGATAGCTATTTGCACCGGCTTCCCGAGTTTCCGGCTCAGCAACGCGGATACCCTGTTGAAATATTCCTCCCATGCAGGGATATTAATCTGCCCGTTAGCCAGGAAAAAGGCTGCCGGCCCGATATCCTGAACGCCTGTTTTCGCCATCAGCGCAAACGGCGCGAGACGCGGAAGCGGCAGGCGGAGCCACTTGGGGACGCGGCCTTTAAACCGGCTCTTGGTATCGATCCAGCGGATGATGAGGGCCACTGTTACATACGCGAAGCCCGCGATAAGCAGGTTCGTCCAGTTGAACGCGCCCGGGGCGAAGACGAGGCCCGCCATGGCGAGGCGGTTCGCGGATCGCGGTTCGGAAGCCTTTGAATCTCCCGGTAAACCGGCCCTGCCATTACTTTTAAATATTCTCGCAAGGCCGGAATTTTCTATGACCAAATGCGGTTTGCATTTGTGTATCTTGTCGAGTATGAGCTTATTGTCGTCCGATATCAATGCTATGGTAAAGGCACTGATGTCCCCGCGCATCCCCGCGCTTGCCTCAACCTTGCCGTCGCCTATAACGCCAAGCCTTAAACCGGCGCATCTGTACCGCTTTTTTATGGATTTAATGACATCGGCTTTGCTTTCTATCTTCTTTTCGATATCATAACCGGTTACGTCTGTTATAAGCTCTTGCAGGCCCAATACCGCGGCCTCGCGTCGCACACCCTCGGTGTCTGACCCTGTAACGACATGAGCCGGGATGTTGTGTTCCTTGCAATAGCGCAGGCACTGAACGGCTGCCGGATAGAGAATATCCTCTATCCCGATATCCCCGTCCGAAAACATCCGGATCCTGTGGCTAACAACCTTGTCCAGATGCTCCTTGTATGTACGTATATAAGGCTTGACGGATTCTTCCAATCCTGACTCGGTTTCTTCAGTGAGCCTTCCCTCCTGTTTAAGCCTTTGCCGCATTATCGCCATGAACTGGGCAGGCGTAGGATCGCCTGTAGTATCGAGGATCAACTGGCGCGCGGCGTCAACTTCCGCCTCTTTCAATCTGCCTTTGGCGATGAGGTCTTCTATGGCCGGTGAAGTGAATTTCAGATGGTCCCATCTTTCGTTCTTCATATCTTCGACTAACATGCCCCATTCTTCATCACTCAACGGATTTGAAGCCAAAAGCGAGGCTAGATAGGGCAGCATAAGGTCCTGCCAGCCATGGCGCAATTTTGAAATCGTTCCGTCCCAGTCGATTGCAACGGCTTTCAACCTGCCCGCCCTCCTCCTCGCGATCATGAATGAAATATCCTCTGCCAGGCGCCTTACGCGCCCGGTATTGATCAGAATAAATTTCACCCATCTCAATATGTCTATGTATCCTAAATGCTTTCCTTCGGCTCTTGTTCTTGGCCTGTATGACGACAGAGGGACATTCGCTATTCTGGCTGTTTGCCCTAAAAGTCCGGAAGTAAATTCAAGGTCAAAATTGTATGTATTTTCTTTCAGCCGGCCTGAATCCAGAAGCTTATAAAGAAGCTCTGTCCTGGCAGCCTTATAACATGTGGTGGCATCTTTAACCGCCGGATTTTTCCACCCCTCCAAAACGGGCTTCCCTGAAAGCAGGGCGCCGATTAAACGGCTGACAATATTCTCCAAATAAAGCAGGATATTTAAGCCAAAACCCTTTCTGTCCAATTCACGATCCCCATAAGCCGCGTCATAATCTCCCTGTAAAATAGGGTTAACCACACGCGGAATATCTTCCGGGTGATATTCCATGTCAGCGTCCTGGACAATGGTTACCTCTCCCGAAGCCTTTATCAGGCCGCTCCTGAAAGCCGCGCCCTTACCCCGGCCCCTGCCGTCTTTCTGCCTGGAATGATGAACAACCTTCTGGATCTTCCCCTCGCCGTGGAGTCTGTTTATAATATCCCCCGTCGCGTCTGTCGAGCCGTCATTCACTGCGATAATTTCATAAACAATCTCTCCGGCATGTTTGGATATTCTTGCTTTATTTTCCCGGCCGAGAGATTCTATAATCCTATTGATAACCTCTTCTATGGTCCTGCCTTCGTTATGAGCCGGGATAATAATAGATAAGTCAATCTTAGCCGCTCCGCTCTCAGGCTGGCGGGTTCCCCCTTCCGGGACACCAGTCATTGCGCCGGTTGCGCCGGAAATCCGCTCTGATCTATTCGTCGCCATATTCGCCACAGTAATACCCAGTATACCGACTACGCAAAAAACCAGCTGTACCATTGAAGGCCAACGCTGCAATATCAGTGATTGGTAGAGAGCGGTCAAAAGCGGCGTAAAGCCCAAAATAGTCACCAGAAGCGGCAGGCTAAAGGATGCCGTTTTCCTTTCTTTCGTCAGAGAATTGTAAGTGGACATAACAAAAAGCATGAGCATCCAGCCGGCTGAGAAAGCCACAGCGTTAAAGGCGCTTGAGGTAATCAGATGTCTGACTAAATAGGGGCTGCCGGAACCTTTCAGTATTCCTAAACCAAAAGTGTAAAACAGAGTCAGGCCTATCCCCAATAAATACCCGATAGTGGCGGCCGCCTTTACCCGATCCGGATGCTCTGCCTTGGTATAGGCCCAGTTATGCAGGAACCTCTGGAGACCGTAGGCAACAGAAGCAACCAACGCGATTAAGGTCGACCACTTCAAGACGGATAATGCCGAAGCTGCGCCGGCGGCACCTAAGAAAGTGTTGCCGATAACGCTGGAACAAACCATAGCCGTGCCTAGCCAGACATTCCAGCCGGGCTTTTTACCGCGCAGCCATTCCAGAATCAGGGGCAGGACTACGCTGATCTGCAATATGATCGCCCATTCCACCGGCTCGACTTTGGGCTTCATACTAAAAGACCAATACATGAGTGGCGCAGCCAACGGCTGGGAAGCAAAAGAACCCACAAGTAGTATCGCTGACGCAGGGATAACCAGGCCGGCAATCCACTTCAGCCCTCTGAAGCCGGATAGTTTTCTTAAAACAGGCACCTCCTCTACTAACTTTACTTTAGAATGATGGAACTTCTGTAAAACCCTGAACTCATTTATAAAAGGGATCCAGGAGGCTTTGCCTGTTCCGGCTATAAAAGGATAAACATAACAGATTAAAAGAACCGCTACCGGATAGAGCGCCGAAATATAAAGTCCGGCGCCGGAATTCCTGATGACCATATGAGGGAAGATAGAAGTCCACGCAAATTGGCCTGCGGCCAACAAAGATAAACCGGCAAGCGCAAACCTGCTCTTGTAATTCCAGACGTCTTTAGTCTGGCGATAGACATACGCGCCGGCAAGGACCAGCGCCGTATAGATAATACCCACTGCGGTGAGAAATTCCGGCATGTCGCTTAACTGCGTACCTGCCGGATATATCCGCGCCGTGGCAAATATTAAGCTCAATGCCGCTAAGACGCTTAAAATTATCAGGGTTTTCGCAAGACGAGAATGCCAAACAGCATTAAGGGATAGTCCTGTCGGTGCTGTACCATCAGGGATTGAGGGGCCAGACCCGTTTTCAGCCATGGCGGGGCGGTTCGCGGGCCGCGGCGCGGCCGCGCCGGGGCTCATTTGGAAACCGGGCCTCAGGACAATGGTTAGCTGTACCGGCTTTCTCCCGGAGTCCCTTGCCATGTCAATCATAATTTCCCTGCGCCTTATCGCGTCCGCAAACTCAGTCGCAATAGCCGCCGCCTTGTTTTCCCAGAAGTCCTGCGCGTCTTTCTTCCCGAGTATAGAAACGGTTATGACTCTATTCACGGATACGTCCAAAATATTATCAGCAGACAATGCGTCCATGAACCGGCTCCACAACAAACGGCCTATCCCGGCTCTCCTGTTCTGCTCTTTAACATATAGGTGATGAAGTACAACATCTGCCCTGGAACAATAGGTAAAGAACGCATAGCCGACAGGCTCGTTTTCCCTGAACAATATGATATATTCATACCTACTACCTGTACTTTCGGGGTCCTGTATGCCGGCAGTTACATTAGGGGCACTATGTTCGCTCAGTTGAGCAGCAACCCAGTCCCGATCGATGTGGGCACGTCGGTCCCCTTCAGCCATTTGCTGCAGGCCCTCCGTAACTAAATCAATAAACGCCTCGCGCCTTGCGGGATCGGCCTCGTTCGCCAGGTCAGAATATCTTACTGTTTCCAGCCCCGCCGCCGCGGGCTCATCACTGACGCGGCCGTGCTCACGGTTGCCGGCGGACGCTGCATCCGCATCGGCGGTAGGATGCACGTCACCTTGAACAACATTGCTAAGGATTTTAGGAGGAGTACGGGGATCAAACGGCGTAATACGGATCGCTTCCGCATGCGGCGTGGAAAAAGTTTCGGGGGGAGGGATTGACACGGGCGTTATGGATTCGATGCGGCGGGCGGGACCGCGGGCGGGAACAGGGCCGTCCTGACGTTGGACAGTCTCCGAAGGCTGACGGACCCCTTTGATCCGCCGCACTTCTCCGCCCCTCTCTTTCGCGCTATAAAAGAACGCCGGGAAACCATTGGATCCGCTGTCACCGGTTTTGCGCGCCACTATTTCTTTTACAGAATCGTAAAAACGCTGTTCATCTTTGGTGAGATCAGACTGGGGTATCACTATATCCTTATCTATCAGGATATAAAGCTCGAATGCCTTTACAAGCAGCCGGTGCGACAACTCGGCGCCCAGCGCGCCTTCGGGCGCCGCGATCCCTGCCGATGCACAGTATGCGCGTACTGCCTCCATGTCCCCTGAAACCGCTTTAACCGCACTCTCATAGCAAGGCTGTTCTTTTACGTTTGCGACAAGCGTATCAAACTCATATGCCAGAATCGCGCGAATTAAGGCGATGTCATTTCCTTCTGTCTCGCCTGCTACGAGGTACCTGCCGTTAGGCAGAAGGACTGCCTTGTGTCCGGACCGGGCCAGCATCGCCAGGTACTGCGCATTATCCGCCGGCCATGTGGATGTCGCGCGGTACATCTCAGCGAGCATATGCCGGTTGACATTGGCCCTTTCAATCGCCGTCCATACGGCTAAGTTCGTGTCGCCTGCGGCGGACGCATTACCGGCCAGAGCAGCGTCCTGAAATACAGTGTTTATGGTAAACGCTACCAGGACGATACCGGCCGTTAATCTTGAGAATATTTTGTATTTAATTGAGCTGGTATTCATATATATTAGCGCAAGCATATCATTATCATGCCCGTATATTGTCACGGTAATGTAACATCCATGTAATAATTTCGCCACTGAGTGTCAGAAGGCAGGATTCCGCAAACAAACAGAACGATTGCCAATGCACACATACGCTTTTTTGTCGTATGAAACGCTGCGCAGCGGGGTGAGAGGGAGGGGGAGCGGGGCGTTTTTTTTCGAGCACCACGGATCACCCGTGAAACAAAGCGAGAAAAAAATCCGAGCGAAATTTTTCTGGACGGTGTGATTCTGGGTTGGTTATTGCGAATGCTGCCGGTGTAAAGTATCCACGAACCAGATAAGGCCCGAGGAGGTGAAGATGAGGAGCATGCTCTCGACGGCCCACCTGTGGCGGCCCTCGACAAAGTAGAGCGAGTGGACGCACGTGAGGACGATGAAAACGATCAACACGAGCCACATGGCGCGCCTGTCGACGCGTTTCAGCGACCCGGACAGGCAGAGCGTTATGGAGATTACGGCCGGAATAAGAACAAAGAGATAATAGGCCTTATACATCATGAGCCAGGCCTTGCTGTATAAAAGCCCCTGGTACGGCGAAAACCACCAGAAGTAGTACATCTTTTTCAATATTCTCGAAATAAAGCCCGCTGGGTCATCTTTGAAATACGTCATGGTAATGGCTGTAAGCGAGTCGCACTGCTCGAGTTCGGTCATTTGGTAAAATCCATCGGGCAGGTCGCCGTCCGCTTCGGCCTTCTCGAACAGCGTACGGCCGTCTTCGGTGTAGAGAGAGCCGTTAGAGTAAGGCACGTTGCCGAGCCAGAGGCATTCGCCCTTCACCGACTGGAGGAGAACGGGCTTGCCGAAAACCATATAGTTCCGAACGAGCCACGGCGACACTATGATGAGCGCCACAGCGGACATTGTTAAGACAGCTTTTACTCTTTGCGTCAGGCGGCCCCCGCCCGCCGCCAGAAACCACGCCGAACACGCCAAAAACATCACAAGGCCCGTTGTTCTGAAAAATATGGCAATACCCGCGACAAGCCCCGCAATCAGCGCCTTCGGCAGGTCAGACGAATCCTTAAGCCGCAGGAAACACAGGACAACGAGCGCGAAAAGCAATGTATAGGCGTTCACCGGATGAAGTTTTGCCGTCGAATAAATAATAATGTGCGGCTGCACGGCCGCGAGCACGGCAGCGAGATATGCCGTCCTCTCGTCGAAAACCTTAAGCGCTATAAAGAATACCGGCAGGACCAAAAGCGACATCAGTACCATCTGCAGTATGATCACCCAAAGCCAGTTGTGTCCGAACAGCCGGTATATGACATAGCATGTGAGCGGAAACCCCGGCGCCATACCGGCGTAATACCGCGTGCCGCGGTGCTCGTAGAAAAATTCGCCGTTTTTAAGCAGGTTGTCCGCGATCGTCTCATCCTCGAACATGTCGGGCAGGACATAAGCGCCCGAAGCCAGAAGATAAACCGCTTTCAGCAAAAGCGAGAAAAGGACCACAATCGCCAGGTATTTTTTACGCGTCATGCCTTCGGCGCCTCCTTATCAATGCTCATACATAATCCTTGACCGCATTCCTTACTCTGTCAGCGGCCCGCCGGAGCGGCCTTACTGACTTAATCATATCCTTGGTCTTCTTAAGGATGCCGGACGACCTTATGGCGCCGGTAATAAGCCTGTCCATGCGCCCGGCCATAGTATCGGGCCTAAGTTCTATCATAAACGTTTCGCCGGCGCGGTCAGCCCATTGTTCTTTATACAGTTTACGGCCCGGATACATGTCAAACTCTTTTTTGCCTTTGAGCGAGCCTGCCTCCACAAGCTTATATATCAGGAGATGTCCCGGGTTCAGGCCGGCCAGATCAATATCATAGGTCGTAAATACATAGTTCAGGTTATTGCCTATCGAAAAGCCGAAATGGATCGCGGCAACCCTGTCATTTACCTTAAGCGTATGGGCCTGAAGAAAACCTGCTTTAAGCATTTTAGCGGTAAGCTCCAGAAAATACGCCCGGTAGGCGCTGTTATCAAAAGCGCTTTCCATGCCCCGCGAGCCGAACGAACGGCGGGAAAAGTCCATGAATAGCCCGGCCGCCTTTTCTGTTTCTGACGCCTCTGTAAGAGCGTTCAATGATACTTTTCCGAGGCCGGAAAATTCTTTTATAGACCTCCTCACATAATAGCGCAGCTTTTTGGGCAAATGTTCGTCATATCCCGTAAAATTCCCGGGTATGTCGACGATATACGTTTTGTCGCCGGGGAATGCGTCAAAGAGTGTTTTATCTTTCTGTGCCGCGCCCCCCAGAACAGACAAATCAGGCCAAAGTTTGTCTTTCCTGTAACGCGCCAAATGAATAAGCCGCCAGTCTCCGCGGTTTGAGAGGGCTTCGCATAACACCGCCCAGAGGCAGGATACGTCGCCTGTTGAAAGCCATTCCGTATAGTTTGCGTTTATTGCGCCGACATGCTCGAACCTGCCGGCTTTATTGCTGCATAAAGGCAGTCCGCCTACGATCCTGTCACCGTCATATACCGCGAATATGCGCAGCCCGAGGCGGGCGCCGAAATGCTTCCACCACGTCGTGATGAAATCCGACAACAAGAAAGGGTTGTCCTCCCCGGACGCGAAAAGGGCCCTGTCCCATTCCGCGCCTATCTTTTCATAATCACCGATATTCTCTATCCAACGATAATTCATCATGACGTTAAATGCCTGGCGCACATCTTACGGACATCGCACGCGAGCGACTCCAGGTACAGCCTGAAATCATCCCTTGCCGCGTTCTCGATGCTCAGGTTAAGCTGCAAAATCCCCCTGCCGAGCGCGCCCACTTCGGGAAATGACGGCAGTTCATCGAGCACAGCGCCCGGCAGCGTGGGCCAGGCCATTACCTCATATTTTTTTCTCAGCTCAGCGAGAATCACATCCCGTTTCCGGGGCAGGATCAGTGACAGGCAAAAAGGAACAGCGCCGTGGGGCGCATCAGGCCGTATTATGCGGACACCCTTTATGCCGCCGAGCTGTGACACGAGAAAATCATACCCCATCCTTATATTTTGCAGGCTTATGCCATGGTCAAGGCCTGAAAATTCTTTAAACACCCTCATGGAATAATCCGACATGGGCTTCAGCGGATCCGCCGCGAACTCATGGGTGATCTTGTCACGGGCAGGCCGGTTGGGCCGGCTGCCCGAGTCAGAATAAAGCGGCGGCGGGCTCTCCGGACCGCTTAACAATCGCCTGAGGCACCTGCGGATAAAAGGCCTGCGGCGTAACAGCCGGGCCGGCCGCGAATACTTGAGCGCCCGGGTCCATGACAGCGCGTTTCCCTTTCGCGCAGTATATTTGCGTAACACATCTTCTAAATCGTCCCTGTTGACACGAAGCATGCCGCCGTCAGGTATCGGATAGACCTTGCGCAAAGAAAACACGGAGACGTCCCCAAAAGTGCCTAACGGGCGCCCGCCCACATCCGAAAAGAGCGAATACGCGTTGTCCTCAAGCACGGGGATGCCGGCCTTCCTGGCGATTTCGGATATCCTATCCCAATCCTGCGGAAAACCGAAATGGTTGATTATGTGTATGAGCCTGGTACCAGGCGATAACTTACCGGCCAGGTCATCCAGGTCAGCGTTAAGGGTATTCGGATCCGACTTGTAAAAGATAACCTTAAGCCCGAGCATCTTAAAAGGCTCAAGCGCGGTATCGCAGTCATAGGCCGGGCTTAACACCCTGTCTCCATTTTTAAGCCCCAGCATGCGGCAGGCCGCGTACATCCCGCCGCGAGCGAGTGAAAAGAACGCGCACTTCGCGCTATCGTAAGCCGGCAGATTCCTCATCTCTCCTCTTCAGTTTTGCCGCCAGTTTCAGCATAAGCGCCGGCCGTCTCGCCATAAACAGGAGCGCTTTTAGGATACTCGCGGACGCGTCTTTAACACGGCCGGACAAAATATACGATTTCCCGGCGATGGCGTTCAGCTGAAAGAGCCACCACATGCCGCGGCCGGATATGTTCCACAAGGGCTTTTTCTCATAATCCAGCATATGCATTTCCACGAGCCGCGCGAGTTTAGCGCCGTAGGCCCTGTCCACAATACTGAAATTCTCGCCTGTAATGGAATACTCCCCGAGAGGCTCATCGATGAAGAAGACACTGTGCCCCTCCCGGGCCAGGCGAAGCCATAAATCATAATCGGCCGCTCCGGCAAATTCTTTTCTGAGATCAAATCCCCCGAGGTTGCGCAATACGCCCGTCTTTACCGTCGTCGCGCACGACGACATGCAGTTTCGCTCGTACAGAAGCCTCTCGAAGAGGTCATCCCCTCCCGGACCGTACTTAAGGATGCCTTCTATGTTACCGTCCACGTTCTTGTATTCATTATGGCAAACAGCCGAGACAAACGAATGTTCATCAAACGCCCTCTTGACCTTTTCGAGCCTTTCCGGGTACCATATGTCGTCGTCGTCGAGAAAGCATGTATATTCTCCCCTGGCTATCCCTATGCCGGTATTGCGGGGCCCGTCGCATGAGCCGGTAGGGTTAGGATTCCTGACATATATGACCCTCGGGTCTTTTATCGCCATAACAACGTCCGGGGTATTGTCGGTCGACCCGTTATCTATTACGAGGAGCTCAAAATCCGGGTATGTCTGTTTAAGGACGCAGTTTATGGCCCGCGGCAGGAGAACCGACCGGTTATACGTGCTCATGACAACAGTAAACAGCGGGCTCTTCATGGCAGCCTCTTAAAAGACTTTTTCTCCATGTCAAATTTCATGAGTTTCATGCTCACTCCGACATCATGAAGCGGCGAATTGCAGACAGATTCAAACTTTTTAGTTATAAGCCTGCTCTTCATGGGCCTGGGCACGGCATCGGCCGGAGGGTCCTTAACCTCGGCCACGAGTGACTTGTCGAGCCCGAGCGCGTCGCATGCCTCGTTTGCCCATTCCAAGCGGTTGATAAAGCTCTTTCCGGCCACATGAAAAAGGCCCGTTATGCCTTTGACATATAGGCCGAATATAGCTCCGGCAAGGTCACCGACATACGTCGGGTTTCCCCACAAAAAAGAGGGCGCGTTGAATTTTTTCCGGTCACGGCATGACCTGTAAAGCTGCATAATATAGTTGGGGGTCGCGGTATCGGGGTCCCACCCGAAAATATTGGTCGTCCGCACTATAATATAACTTTTGAGGTTTTTTTGTACGTATTCTTCCGCCGCAAGCTTCATGTGTCCGTACACGTTAAGCGGGTTTACGGCGTCATCCTCGGCATATGCCTCTGTTTTACCGTCAAACACATAGTCCGTTGATATATAGACGAGGCAGGCACCGTTCGAGGCCGCTATATCGGCGATGCGGGATGTCGCGTCGAGATGAAAAGCCCGGGCGGCTTCGGGATCGGCCTCGCAGAAATTGACCCCGCCGGCGAGATTCGCGGCAAGGAATACGCACTTCGGTTTCCGATCGGCGAAAAAGCCCCGGACGCAATCGGCATCGGTGATGTCCAGCCTGCTGAGCCCCGAAACAGCGCGCTTATACGAGGTGCCCGCCCAGGGGATATTACGCGCGGACATGGCGCCTGCGATACTCTTGCCGACGAGGCCGTTGGCGCCTATAACAACACAGTCTGACCCATTAACTCTATCCGTCATCTGTCCACCCGCGCCCATTTATACGGCACTTTATCGCCGTGCGGGTCATACCTCAGCATCTCCCCTTCCTCATGCGGCAGTGTGGCGCAGTTGGCGACTAAAGCAGGAACCGAACTGATAGTTTTATACCCGTTGATCACACCCGTAGGGATACGGACCAGCATGTAATTATCTTCTCCCGTAAACAGCTCCATAAGCCCGCCCTTTGTGGGCGACGAGGGCCTCGCGTCATACATGACAAGCTTTATCATACCCCGCACAACCGCGTAAAACTGCGTCTGTTTTGTATGCTCATGCCAGCCTTTTACGGCGCCTGGATATGCCATCGAAAAATACACCTCGCCGAACTGCTCGAAATGCGGGTCGGTTTTCCTTAACATGTGCATGATCATACCACGTTCGTCGCAGATTTTTTTCAGCGGCACGCATTTTACACCGTCAATCATGATTACCTCCTTTAATAACAAGCTCTTCGTCCATGGCGCCGGACGACATAAGCGACCTTATGCTGCGTATGCGGAAATATTTGTCGGACTCAAAATCCTCTTTTGAAAGATCATATATGCCGTAGGCCTCGGCAAGCTCCTTTATCCCCATTTTTACGGTCCAGACAGGCTTAAATTCAGGAAACGCGGCGCTGAATTTTGTGAAATCAACCCTGTACGTCCTTTCATCTGAGCCTGTCTTGTTCAGCACGCGCACGCGCGTGCCGGGCAGCACCTCATGAACCATGCGGGCAATAGCCCTTACCTGGTAATTTTCGGTATTCCGGCCCACGTTAAATGCCTGGCCGCCCACCTTATCCGCAGGCGCCTCCAGCACTGCCTTGAACGCCCCGCATAAATCCTCGACGTGAATATTCGGCCTCCACGGCGTGCCGTCGCTCATTATCGCCACGTCTCCTGTCACAAAAGCCCACGCCGTAAGATTGTTGACCACAAGGTCAAGCCTTAGCCGGGGCGACAGGCCGTACACTGTCGAGTTACGCATCAGCACGGGATGGAATTTTTTTCCGGCAAGCGCCATAAGCCCCTTCTCGGCGTCAACCTTTGCCCTGGCGTACGCTGTTATGGGATTCAGACTTGATTTTTCATCCACAGGCCTATCAGCCCCTGAAATCCCGTACATGCTGCAGGACGATGAAAAAATAAACCTGTCGATACCCAGCTTCACGCATGTTTTGGCGAGCCTTACCGTGGCCTTATTATTGATCTCGTCCGTAAGGCGCGAATTCAGTTCGCCCATCGGATCGTTCGAAAGCCCTGCCAGGTGTATCACCGCGCTTACGCCCTTTAAATCATTCCCATCAACATATCTTATATCTTTGAGAATCTGGACATCCGGTTCCTGGTTTTCATCTAACGGCATGAAACATTTGCCCTTGAACCAGCCTGAGTCAAGCCCTCTGACACGGTATCCCCTTTCCCTGAAAAACCCGGTCATAACCGTACCTATATATCCCGTATTTCCTGTAATCAGAATTTCGGTCATTTGTCCCATACCTTCCAGGGCGGTTCCCCGGTTTCCCACAATTTATTAAGGTACTCCATGTCCCTTACATTATCCATGCACTGCCAGTATCCGTCGTGTTTATACGCCATAAGTTCTTTTTCTTTTGCGAGTTTATTGAGCGGCCCGAATTCAAGATCACAATTCTCGCCGGCGGCGAGATAATCCATTATTCTTTTCTTAAAGACAAAGAAGCCCCCGTTAATATGCCCTGTACTCAGCTGGGGTTTTTCCTCGAACTCGGTTACCGTGTCGCCTTTCAGGCAGAGCTCGCCGAACCTTGACGGCGGCCTGACAGCCGTCACAGTGCCGACCCTGCCGTGCTTCGCGTGGAACCGCACAAGCTCATCGAGATCCACAGCGCCCAGGCCGTCGCCGTAGGTCAGGTGAAAATCCCCGCTCTTGATATAGGGCTCGAGCCTTTTAACCCGCCCGCCCTTGAGTGTGTTAAGGCCCGTATCCACGCATGTGACTTCCCAGTGTTTTTCATCGGAGAGGGAATGCACTTTGGGCGGCACTTTGGGATCGAGCGCTATCGTTAGATCCCCGCTTAAAAAACCGTAATCAAAAAAATGCTTTTTTATGACCTCTCCCTTATAACCGAGCGCGAGAATAAACCTGTGGTAGCCGAAATGCGAGTAATATTTCATTATGTGCCATAGAATCGGCTTGCCGCCGATCTCGACCATGGGTTTTGGTTTCACATCGGTTTCTTCCTTTAGCCGCGTCCCCATCCCTCCGCATAATATCACCACGTCCATATTCTTATCCATCACCTATCCCTCCTTATCCGCCTGTCGCATCATAACCCGCAGCCCACAGCCCAAAACCCTCCCCGCATCACGCCTTCTCTAACCACACAGGCCAAAAGTCCTTTATATACCCGTCCCTGTACAACACCTGGACCGAAAGTTCCGGATCCCTGTTCATCTGCCTGAATTTATCCAGCCTGTCGCGCATGTAATCGGTTACGGCCACGGAATATATTTTTCCGCCGCGAAAAGATTCAAAGGTTTTCCCGTACGGGGATTCAGCCCATGCCGGGATATCATACGAAAGCGGCACTTCACGCTCGATTCCGCTTCCGTACCCGTCATGAAAAATACGGCCCACGCCCCTTGCCTCCACGAAAACCCGCAGGTCTTTGATGAAACGGATCGTTTCGGCGGTATCGAGGCCCTTGTCCGCCGCGAGCCGCCGCAATTCGGAAAACGCGGCGTCCAGGCAAGCATCATAATGCCGCGACAGGAAAACAGTTTTATATTTCCTGAGCAGGTTATCGCCGTACCTGCCTGCCTCGAGGGCCTTATAATTAACAGGGTCCGCGAAAAATTCATCTATAGACTTTCTCGAAGGGAAAAGCTCACGTTTGGTTTCCTCTAAAAATTCGCCGTACGCGTCCCGCAAACCCGGGAGGCCGGAAATGTCCCTGTGTATGCTGAATATCCATTCAGAGACCTTCATACCCAGGTCTGCAATCAACTTCCTTAACGGGTACATCTCCATGGAACTCGAGAATACCGTAACCACGAGAGCCAGCCCGCGCAGGTCCAGGTAATCATCGAAAGGCATGGCATCCGTGCCGATGACCACATCCTCTTTCTCGAAAATCCTGGACCCGTCTATGTCTGAAAAACATCTGGGGACGACCCTGTGGCGGATCACGTGGCCGTAACGGCGCGCTGTCTCGGGAGTAGCTATCGGCGTGCCCCTGAGCGCCATAAGGGTGTAAATCACCACATCCTGGACACCCATTTCGAGCACGGTTGAAACCGAGTTAACGAATGTCTCCTTCGTCTCTCCGGGCAGGCTCATGATAAGCTCGGTCGCGCCGGGCTGGTTAATGCGCGCAGATAACTTTTCCTGGAAATCGACGAACTCGATAAGGCTGACATTCTTCCTCTGTATGTTCTTAAGAACCTCCGGCGTCAGACTCTGAAGGGCGTTGGCCGGCATAAAAGGGTATTTAAGTATGGCCAGTATCTCCTCGAGTCTTTTTAAGTTATTCCCGGAATTGATGTTTATGTGCCTAGGCCAGTCATATTTGTCCTGCATACGCCTTATCACGCGCGCGATCTCAAGGTCTTCCTTGAACAGGCCGAAATTGGTATTGGATAAAAAGAGCGTAATGTTGTGTTGTCCGGCGAAGCGCCTGCCGAGATACTCCATGTCGCGCTCAAAGTACTTGGGCGACTGGAAAATAACGCGCGAACAGTAATCATTGCCCGTATGGCAGTACGCGCACCTGTACGGGCACCCCCTCTGAGTCTGCAGGAACGGGTGGTACCCCTCATCCAGCATGGCATCCACAAATCCGTCCGCATACATGGCGCCGAAAACATCGAGAGTCGTGAGCCTGGGCGGTTTCTGAGGCGACTCCGTAAGCTCGGCCGTATCGGGATGCAGGGAATACGTGCCCGCCGGCAGCGCCCTCTTTATCGAATCCGCGCCCTCACGCCCTGAAATCCGCCTGACGATCTCCGCGAAAGGGATCTCCCCGTCATAATCAACGCATATATCGACAAACGGATAACTCCTGAGATAGGCGGCCTTCTCATCCGCCGTTATATACAGGTTAGGCCCGCCGGCGACAATAAGGCACGCGGGGTTAAGTTTTTTTACCCGCGCGGCCATGTGGAGGTTAAGCTCGGTATTCCACGAATACTGCGTTATCCCGAGCACATCCGGCCTCCATCCATCCAGCGCCTTCAGAAACCTCGCCGGGTCCTTGAAAACCCTTACGTCAAAATCCCCCCTTAGGCGCGTTTTCAGATAGCGCGCCATGCACTCCATGCCGAGCGGCACGGTATTAGTGTGCACGCCCTGGGTCATATGATTAAGATCGATAAGCGCTATGTTAAGGCTCATATGAGATTATCCTGTATATTTCGGTTTCCACCGGATGCTCGGCCGCGTCGTCCCCCAAAAAGTAATCAGTCGCTTCGCCCACAAGCAGGAAATTCTTTTCAGGCAGTTTATCTCCCGGGAAATACGCGGCAATGTATTCTTTAAGGTGCCTGTTCGCGATTATGTATTCTATCTGCCTTTTACGAAAGACATCCAGCATGGCCCGGGCGCGTTCAGTATCGTCGGCATACTCACCCGGCAGTTTAAACTCGCCCAGGACATCGAGGACGCGGTTAAGATAGAGCGGCCCGCCGTAGTACCTTTCATCCGGAAAAAAATACCAGTTCGTAACGTCGCCTATAATACCCTTGTCAGGATCGACAGACGAGCGCAGTATCGCGCCGAACGCGGCCGGGTCATAATCTTTGGCAATGTGCCTGTGATAGAAATATTTGCCCGCGCGCGCCCCCTGGCAGAAAAGCCCGAAAACCAGCACCGACGCCAGGAACACACTTCCGAGTTTCCGGCGCGCATTCAAAAGACTCTCGAGCCCGATCCCGCCGAGTATCGCGATGAAAGGCGAGTACATCAGCATGTGCGACGGATAAGTCGTCCTCTCGATAAGCGACATCACCACAAAACACGAAACCATCCATTTTACCGCCTGAGACGACGAGGCATACCGGCCGCGGTTTTGGTAAAACAGTATCAGCAAAGCCGCCCAGTACGCGATCTCGATTTTAGCCAGGCCCGCGGCAGTACCCGCGTACCTGCCCAACCGGAAAAACTCGCTTAAAAACGTGAGCATGGTAACGGGCCCGCCGTCGCCCACACTGCCGGCAATGTGGTAATTCACAAAGTTTGAAAGCCCCATGGGTATAACGTTAACAGAGAACCATATGATAAACGCGATGAATGAACCGGCAAAAAACCAGCACAGGTAAGCTCCTGTTTTTTTTCTGTCAAAGGTTGATAATACGTACAGAAACGCCATCATGACAATTTCAACGCCCCTGTAATCTATGTCGACTGAAAGCGCCGCCATGAGACCACCTGCCGCTATGTACTGCCGCTTATCCCGCATAAAGCCTGTGCTTAAGAGATAAAACGATATAAACGCGAACAGGTTATGCAGGAAATCCTGCCTGGCGTCAGCCAGGTATGTCCACCACGAAGGCGATACCGAAAGAAGGGCAGCCGAAAGGACAGCGGCCTCAAAAGAAACATTCTTCCTGACCCAGAAAAATACGAGCAAAAGGAGCAGGTAGCCGGATACAAAACTCCCGAGCCTCGCCTGAAAAATGCCGAGGCCAAAGATTTTGTAAGAAAGGTAATGGACCGCGAAAAACAGCTTCCCTATCCCGCACGACCATGTCTTTGCCCAGGGAATGTCGTTTCCCATCATGCCCGTTAGTTCGGGGTTCAGATTGTACGCTATGTCACTGAACCACCCCTCGGCGATCTGCGGCGGTTTCTCACATGCCACGTACAGCTCAAGCGCCGTAAACAGCGCCAGAAATACCAGAACACAAGCGATTACTCCTTTTCTGCCCATTTCTCTATATGCTCCCCGTTGACAGAGAATACTTAAAAAGCGCGTATATGTCGCTGACAGAAAGATGTCTTAGTATCCGGGCCATTCTGAGCGGATTGAGGTAAACCTTTCTGTAGCATTCCTTGATAAGGCCGTTTATCTCACCGTCGCTGAGACGGCTGATGTTGAATCTCGGGTCGCTGTAAAAAAGACCGATGTCTTCCTCGAGCTTATAAGTCAGGTTGCACATGGAATAGAGTTCGGTGTTCGGGAAAGCCACCACGCGCGCGAATTGCACCATATCCGTATCCAGCTCGAGAGCGAAATCGATCGTTCTTTTGATCTCTTCCCTCGTCTCCCACGGGAAACCCACCATGAAATTTGAGTACGTGAAAAACCCCATGCGTTTGCTCAGCTTAATAGCGGCCTTTGAGGCCTCAAGGTTAAACCCCTTTTTTATGCGCTTCACGCTCTCGGGGTCGCCGCTCTCAGGGGACACGTTCATCAGCCAGAGGCGCGCCGCCTTCATGAGGCGGAGAAGCTCTTCATCCACCCTGTCGGCCCTTATGCCGTTATAAAGCTGCATCGTCATGTCGAGCTTCCTGTCAGCCAGGCCCCGGAATATTTCTTTCGCCCTTCCCATGTCCAGGCTCACATTGTCATCCTGTACGCAGACCTCCCTCACTCCCAGCTCTTTCACCTGCCATTCCACCTCTTCAATGACATTTTGGGGGCTTCTGGGCCTGAATGCGTACCCGAGCGGGTGAAAACAGAATATGCACTGAAAAGGACATCCCCTGGACGTCATAACCGTGGACGTGGGCTTTCTCTTCTTTATGGGTACATTGTATTTCGTGAAATCGATTTTTTGAAGAGCGGGAAACGGCAGAGAGTCGAGGTCTTTAATAAAGGGCCTCGCGCCGCCGGCTGCCACATCACCGTTTTTATCCCTGACATACATGCCGGGCACGGGAGCCTCCTTTTCCAGATACTCATGCAGGGTATGCTCCCCTTCACCCGTAACCGCGCCGTCTATGTATTCCTTTGTCATGAAAAAATCAGGGTCCGCCGTAACCTGCGGGCCGCCGACAACTATTTTCACGCCGGACTCTTTCTTTAGCCGCCTGGCCATGGCGAGCGTATTAGTGATATTGCCGCAGTTCACGCTGAACCCCACAAGGTCATAGCCCCTTCCGTCCGGAACGCCCGCATCCCCGACGGTGCAATCCAGGACATCGGCCTTAATACCTTTTGACTCCAGATAAGAGGCAATGTAGAGGATCCCGAGAGGCGGCATGGCGTTCACAAAGTTGGCTTTATTGGCCGCCGACTGTATCACAAGGAGCACTTTCCCGCTCATGGCCTCTTCCCTCCGAAGTACAATCTGTTAGCGGCCATGGTCTCCTCGCACTTGGCCAATTCCGCCGCCCTCGCTTCTCTGTCGAGGCAGGCCCGTGTGGGTTTTGATACTTTTTTTATACCCTGCGTCTTATCTTCAAAGGGATTTGATGTGGCGCTCCAAAACCAAATTGCAGATAGAACCAGCAGGCATAATCAAGCCACCCTCTTTTTAAGTTTAGTAATTGCAATTGCAGTTTTTATCAGCGTTCTAATTGGGATAGACAATTTGATTGAGAAATGGCTGATATCAGGGCTTTGCTCTGTCGCGTTTATAGTTGGTGGTTATTTTATTAGGAAGTCTTTCTAGCAATCTTCACCAGCCCCACCCCTATCGCTTCCCTCAGGGTGCTGGCCGGGATAAGCTCAATATCCTTGGGGGCTGGACTAATCCTGGCGCCAACTTTAGGCACTAGGCAACGCTTGAAGCCCAGTCTGGCTGCTTCACTCACACGCCTGTCAAGCTGAGAAACGGCTCGTAGCTCACCGCTTAACCCCACTTCCCCCATCGCCACCAGGTGCGGGTCAACCCCGACATCACGGAAGCTGGAGGCAATAGCCAGGGCAATACCTAAATCAGCCGCCGGCTCCCCAATTTTCAGCCCGCCGGTAACATTGGCTATAATATCCTGCCCCCCCAGCTTTAAGCCGACCCGCCTGGATAGCACGGCAGTTATCAGCAGCAACCGTCCAAAATCAACACCGTTGGCAGTGCGCCGTGGTAAGCCAAAGCTGGTGGGATTAGTCAGGGCTTGAATCTCCACCAGCAGGGGTCGGCTACCTTCAAGGGTAGGCACTACCGCTGAACCTATAGTCTCACCCCCCCGCTGGGATAGGAATACCTGCGATGGATTATTCACCTCTACCAGACCTTGCTCTTTCATCTCAAAGACACCTATCTCATTGGTAGAGCCAAAGCGGTTTTTCACGCAACGCAGCAGCCGATAGGCACTAAAAGGCTCACCCTCAAGGTAGAGTACCACATCAACAATATGCTCCAGAACTCTAGGACCGGCAATAGCACCATCTTTGGTTACATGCCCGCTAATGAAGACGGGAACAGCACCGAGCTTTGCCCAGTGCATAAGCCTCAGGGTGCATTCCCGCACCTGGGTTATGCTGCCTGGTGCTGCATTCAACTCAGGGAAGTAAACAGTCTGAATGGAATCAATAACCACCAGACTGGGTGATAATTCCTCAATCTGGTTCAGGACAACCTCTAGGTTAGTCTCAGCCAGAAGGTAAAGGTTCTCACCCTTCACCCCCAGACGCCCCGACCTGAGCTTGATCTGGTGCAGCGTTTCCTCACCAGAAACATAAACCACCTTGCCTCTAGCCTGAGCTACCAGAGCCGAAATCTGAAGCAGGAGGGTTGATTTGCCAATACCGGGGTCGCCACTAATAAGCACCAGGGAACCAGATACCAGTCCTCCACCCACCACCCGGTTAAACTCAGCTAGAGGGAGTGGGAA
>JBDRBZ010000255.1:0-3686 GCA_043822175.1 Candidatus Omnitrophota bacterium | reverse complement strand
GGACCGGATTTTATTCTGGATATGCGCACAGGCAAGGTCTATATGGATTGTGAGTTAATTCTGTCCCCGAACCGCGCTTACTGGGCGGCGCGTGTATCCGACGGAAAAGGCAGTCAGAATATTATCGGTAATATTAAGGGGCTGACGCTGGACTTTAAGGCTTCAGAGTGGCGTAAAGTGACAGAGTCTGTGCGCATACTGAGAGACGACGGCCGCATGCATGCCCGATACGAATCGATACGGGGAAGCGTGACGGATATCATTGCCGCGGATATGTCTGCCGGAGGGAAGATACTGGCGCTGTCGTTATCCGACAAGCATGAATTTGATGTAAAGGCCGAAGGCAAAACACCGTTTAAGACGGAAAAAATTATCTATGGGGAGGATGGCGTGAGTATAACGGCTTTCAAGAGAATAACCGCCGGCGGGGAAGGAGGCTGGGTCGGGGCGCATCCCCTGTTTAACGATCCTGAGAATCCGGCTTTTTCCTGGATCAGATTTTCCGACGGGACAATGGTCGTCCAGCGGCTGAAACCGGCCGATGCGGAAAACGCCGGCCGGCAGAGGCATCACGGACCCCGGACGGTTATTGATACGGACAATGAGGATATACGCCGCCTTCTTGATCTCGTACCTGAAGGCGACAGGAACTATCTTTGGCTTTATTTGGGTGACCCCGAGACAAAATTTACGCATATGCGCGAATGGTTCTCGCATCCGGCCAGGGTTGTCTTCTACAGACGCGATTTGTCAGAGGCCGGTGCAGACGCCAATAGCGTGTTTTACTCGCACATGTTCAGCGGAAAAACGGCTGATATTTTCTTCCCTATACAATGCAGCACGGACAGGCGTTTTATTTTCGCGGAGACCGACATCGAGAGTAAGACAAGCCGCCTCCACGGCAATCTTGACGGCCTGCCTCGGGGGGATATAGTAAACGAAAAAGTAAAGCGGCATGATATGGGGATAATGGGGTGGCTGATATTGCCCGGATGGACCGAGCCGTCGAATCGCGGCAATGAGGCGGCGGTTTCGGTAAAACAGAGGGACGGCGAAGGCCGTATTTTCAACAGGATTTATCTGCCGTCGGGGAAAACATGGGAGAAAGGCAGGGCAATGCTTGACAATTATCAGGAAAAGGGTTACATGTCTAAAGGCAGTTATTATTTCGTGACAGGCGACGGCAGGGCTTTGATAGATACGGGCAATAAGGAAATGGATGAAAACCTGTGCGGGAAAGATATAGACGGGTATATCAGCGAAACGGGTATCCCGGGCAACTTTGTTTATTGTGTTAAGGAGAGGGGGAAAGCGGATTTTATATTCGCCGCCGAAAATGATAACCTGATCCTGCCGGGGTTTGATCCCAGGAAGCCGTGGTTTGCCGAACGTATGGCCATCAAACGGTCCGGAATAAGCTTTGTTCCCGAATGGGCTCTGATGGGGTGGGTGACAGAGGGAGATGTTCTGCAAAGAGCCCGGAGCCAGTATTCTTGGCATTGGACCTTGCAGAATAACGCGGCCCTGTACGCCGAATTGTACGGACAGCACGAGCTGGAGTGTGAGACATTGAGAAAACAGCGGATTTTTATAAACAATGTATTCCCGCAGAATGGGTATTTGCCGAAATTCCCGGAAAATGCTGACAACTCCGCGTATTTCTCGATAAATGAATTTCGCGATAACGCGAGTGCGCTGGAGCGCACTGTTCCGAACGGCACCAGGAGTTTTTATCCATGTGTGTGGGATGCTTACGATCTTATGTTCGGCGAGTATCCCGTATCAGCGGATAACAGCTCCGAGTACATGGACAGGCTCGTCGCCATGGCGGCCGGCGGAGAGGCAGAAGCCGTTTATAGATACCCGCGGCTCCTTATCCCTTTTCTTGAAAGGCTCCTCATCAAAGACAGGGCGCTCATAGATAACGTGAAGATCTCCCCTCAAGTGATAAGCCTGCTCGAGTTTAGCGGAAAATCGGCCGAGGAAATCGAACGTGATTTTCGGGTGATATGGAGGGCCATACATGCAGGCGTATTCGAAAGTAATATCTCTGTCAGCGGTGAATATGAGACGCGCGGCGCCGCCGAATTATCGGCGCACCTGGGCCGAATCCCGCCCGGGGTCGCCCTGCGTGTCATGACCGACGGGTTGGCATTCTGCCATGATTTGCCCGATGTTGCCGGTCATTTGCCGGATAGCGCCAGGGATATTCTGCGTGAAGGCATAGAAACCGGCTTCCGCGGGGAAGTAAGCGAAAAGACGTACGCTATTTTATCCCCGCACCTGTTCAGTGACATGTTTTTTGAAAGATCGATAAGGGATGGCGTGAAACGGATTTTACGGGAGTTCATCCCTGAAGCCGAGCTGGATATTTTCATGAAATACCATGCGCTCGTTGGCCGGATGAGATTAATTGTCCGGGATATCAACGGACTCACAATCACCACCATGGATGCCAGGATTATGCGTGACGCGTTTGCGGTTTCCAATAACCTGGACTGCCGCCTTCTGCCTGTCAACTCTAATTTCCTCTATGAAGACGGTGATAGTGACAGGTTAAGGCCTGGCTGCGTGGACCGGGCGCTTTGGGGAAAGTATATCAGCATGCATAAAAAGTACATACGGAAAGAAAGATATGACATGCCAGAGCTTGCCAGGGACAGCCGCGAAGCAGACGTAATGGGTTTTCTGACATACCACTGCTTCCATATGCCGGGAAGCCTGTTCTGGAACGCGATAATGGCCGGCGCGGCTCCGGCATCAGTCAGGGAAATGTATAAAGTATGGCTTATGGAATTGGCTTTGAGGGGTATTCCCCAGGAGAATAAAAACGATACAGTTTTAGACCAATTGAATATCCTGAATCAGGAGATGTCTATGCATAGGATAGAATTGGTAAGGAGTTGGTCTTTGGGATTTTGGCCGGTATTAATGGCCCAGATAAAAGAGGAGGCCGTTAGAATGATGCCCGGCGGTAAGCCCTATGAGCTGACTGTGGTAACGGATGATGAACCGCTCCTCAGGCCTTTGAATAGGCTGCTAAAGAGGCAGCATGAAAATTACGCCACGCTGGCCGGCGATGACGGCAATTACAGGGCTGTTGACGCGAGGCTTGAGACCGTTAAGAAGAACCTAACGCGTAAGTGCAAGGGCCAGCCCGCGTGGGATGAGTTGAAGACAATGGACATGGCTGATCAGGCGGGGAAAACGCTCGGCAATTACAATAGGGAGTTCGGGTTAAGCTGTCAGGATTTTGACGTATATAGCGGGTATGGCTCCAGGGGCCGTGTAATGGCGTCTGCCTTGTGGCGGGAACGGGGGGGGGCAGGCATAGATGAGAATAATGTGCGTGATAGTGAATACCTGGACGTTAATGAGGCGGTAAACGTAAGCATGGGGTTCATGTCAGGATCCATGCGCGCGAAAATAACGGAACTCGGCGCCCGATATGCCCTGCCGGCCCCTGAGCTCTTTTACCGTCTGGTGGATGATTTCAGGGAAAAGTACGGCCAGGATTATCTTGATTTTGATTTTCAGAAAGAAGAGTATTCCCGGACAGAGAGATGGCTCAATCCCGTATTGAAGCATTACAGAAGCGTGCGGTGGGTTGTTTCGCGCGACGATACGGTAAGGCGTGATGAAATATGGAGGGCGCATGAAAAGTTAAACGCTGATCTTAACCTGGC
>JBDRBZ010000254.1:0-5252 GCA_043822175.1 Candidatus Omnitrophota bacterium | reverse complement strand
GGGAAACGAGGTAACAAATATTTCTATTATATCTGCAAAAACAAAGACTGCCGGTTTAAGCTTCCGGCCGATGAGATAGAGCGTATCATTATCGAGCGTATTAAATATCTCTCATCCGACTCCGGGCTTATGGAAAAACTTATAGCCCACACCAATGATAAGCTCATGAAAGAACTACCACAACTTAAACACAGAAAAACCCATCTTCAAAAAGAGCTTGCCGAAGTAAAAGCCTTTGCCGATGGGATAATGAATAAATGGACTGCCATGGCCACGGATGAAAGCAGTATCTTCTTGAAAGAAAAGCTGACCGAGCTTGGTCAGCGCAGGAAAGAAATAGAAACCGGTATTGCCTCACTCGAGATCATGATCAAGGAAATCGAGCGGGAGTCGATAAGTCAAGAGCTTGTAATGCTGGCTCTTAACCGCTTCTCCAGCCTTTTCGATAAGATAAAGCCTTACCGGCAGAAGGATATGATGAGGCTTGTCCTCCACAAAGCCATCCTAAGCCCCACCAAAATGCAAATAGCCCTATATGGGCGTCAACCCGACACAGGGCTACTTGATCTATGCAAATCTGACAGCGAAGAAATCCGCTGTCAGACGTCTAACTGGCTCCCCGGGTTGGACTCGAACCAACAACCTACTGGTTAACAGCCAGCCGCTACTACCGATTGAGCTACCGGGGAACGGACTTACAAAGATCGATTTATCGACGCTGTAAGTGTATCATATCACATTGGGGTTTTCAACAGAAATATCTCCTGCGCCTCCTGCCCCATTAACGTTAACGAATTTACTTGCCCGGCCGGACAGCCGGTGTTATTCTTTAACATATGAAGTCGCACATCCGTACCTGGGCATGGCGGGTCATACTGGCATACATATTCATCCGCCCGATGATTTCCGATATTAACATGCAAAACGCTGATTTTGTCATAACAGGCGCTTTCCTTATAGCCGTTTGCGCGTTCTTCACGCCCAAAAGCCCTGTCAGGGCCCCCATAGACAAGCGCGTATACGCCTTCATTTTAGCGTTATTCTTGTCGCTCATTTTCTCTGCCGACCGGCTGAACACAATGACTGTATTCTACAAGTATTTCGCGTTTACGGGGTTATTCTTCGCGTGCAGGATATTGAGTGAAAATGAGGAGAAAACTTTGACGGCTGCCGTCATTGCAGGGGCTATTTTTCTCGCCATATACAGCCTGCGTTCGGTATTTGTCGTCTCGGTCAGGACCCTGCAGTACATGGCGGAAAACAATATCCGGTATCCGTTCGCCGTGGAATTCATATCCAGAAAACGGGCGTTCTTTCCCTTTATCCTGCCAAGCATCCTGGCGAGTTACCTTGTAGCGGTAATACCCGTATCCGCAGGGCTCGTTTTCAACCGGATGAAAGACAAATCTAAAGATCTTCTTTTTTACGCCGGAATACTGTGCTTTGTATTATGCGCTTCGCTCTTGTTCCTGACCAGGTCAATAAGCGGGTGGATAACATTTCTAATCAGCGCCTTTACTTTTATGACGTTAGCAAGAAAAGTGAACCGGAAAACCATTCTCGTTTTAGCGCTTATCGCGGTTATCCTGGCGTCACTATGGTACATGAGAACCCATGAAAGCAAGGTTTTCACACACCCGCTTTTCTCGATAAAAACCAGGTTAGCGTACTGGGCCGGGACAGTCTCCATTATCCGCACACACATCCTTACAGGGACAGGATTGGGCAATTTTTCGCTGCCGTCAACCCTATACGCTCATAATTCTTACCTGCAGATATGGGCTGAAATGGGCCTATTCGGGATAATCACATGGCTCGCCATAGTATTCGCGTTTGTCGGTAAAGGATTGAGGCGGATCCGCGACAATAGAAGCGATTATTATACGATCGGGATATTTACGGGCGGACTGGCTTTCCTCATTATAAACCTGACAGAATTCAGCTTTTTCTGCCCGCAGGCCGCCTTCCTGTGGTGGGTGATTCTCGGGATAACAGCGAACCGTAAAGAGCCTCAACCTGCCTGACCATTCTTTCTTGGGACCAGTATGACAGGTTAAGGTTGTCCCAATACCGCACGATCTTTGCCGACCATTCATCATAATTGCCGATAATCTCACGGACCGCGTCATACATGCCGCGCGCGTCGTGCCTGCGCACGATCTTTCCATTCACGCCATCAGCCACGATGTCTCTTACCCCACCGGTATCGGTAACGACCACAGGCACGCCGGACAACACCGCCTCTATAACCGCCACAGGCAGGCCTTCCCACAACGATGTCAACACAAGCACCGAACAGCGCTTAAGCAGGGCCTGCACATCGTCCACCCACCCCTTAAACTTTACCCGGCCATGGAAACGCTTATCATTGAGCCTGGACATAACCGTGCCCTGCAACGGGCCGTTTCCCACAAGAACAAAACCGGCTTTTCCCCCTTCAGCAGCCATCAGTTCCACCAGCCTGAAAAAGTCAGCTAACCCTTTCTGCCTTTTAAGCGCAGATATGTTCAGGATAAACCCCTCACCCTGCCGGGCACTCTTTCTTTCAAGATAAACCCTTTCGTACACTTCCGTATCAAGGCCATAGTGGATCAATTCAAACTTACCCGCGCCGGCTACCTTTTTAACCCCGGTTTCCAAATCAGCATGCGACACAACTATAATCTTACTTGTGATAACAGCCGTGACTTTCTCACACAGACGGCCAAGATGGTAAAAAACCGGGTTCATATACGGATGGAAAGGCCACCCATGGACAGTATAAACAATATGTTCCGCCCCGGCCAGGCGCGCCGCCCACCTGCCGGTCATCGAGGCCTTCGGAGAATGCGTATGCACAATGTCAAATTTATGCTTCCTTATATACTGCCATATCTTAATAAAAGCGCCAATATCGAGGACAGGATTGACGCGCCGCACAAGCTGACGGATCAATTTGATTTTAAGCCCGGGCACGGCCTTAAACTTATCCAGGAGGTGGCCGCTATGGCCCGCTATTAAATGAATGTCATACTTATCCCGCGGCAGGCCGTTAATCAGCCGAAGAAGCTGCTTCTGCGCGCCGCCTAATTCAAGATACGTTATTATAAAAAGTATTTTTTTAGAATCCGCCATACCGCGTCCTTATATCGAGAATATGAAAGCTTGTCCGGCACACGAAGCGCTGTTTTACCCTCATTACTCCCCCCGCCGCGAAGGAGAGCGTGTTCAACCGCCTCTATGTTATAATTATGCCCCTCCCCGAATATGCCGTACACTTCCCTGAGCCCGCCGGAACGTGGGTAGTAGGTCTCCTTGCCAAAAGCGAGGGCTTCGGCGACGGCAATACCAAAAGGTTCCTCCCTACGAAACGGAAATACACAGATATCGCTCGCTGAAAATACCGGTGAAACGTCATCCATGAATGACAATAGCCTTACCCGGCTCAGGCCCTCGTTTTTTATAAGCCGCGCGATATCGCTTTTATACTGCCGGTCCCTAACATTATTCAGCGTTATGTCACCTGCCAGAATAAGATAGAGGTCTTCCCGGGATTTCAGCACATCTTTAATGTCCCGGATAAACTCAAACTGGCCTTTAGACGGGTGGATGCGGGAAACGACGGATACAACGCGCGCATCCGCAGGAATGTTCAGGATCTTCTTCGCTTCAGCCGGTTCCAGGGCATAATAATCAGCATCATTAAGAGGCTCATACACGACTTCGGCGCGTCCGGTCAGCCCGAGTTTATCCATTATGGCATTCGACTGGCAGATTACAGCGTCTGATAATCTGCTCACATACGCCCCCAACATCCTGTCGATATCATCATTGCCCGTAAATTCCCTGACATACCAGACATGCTGCCTGCGGCATACGCGGGCCACAATACCGGGAGTGATCAGGAGCAGATTATTCGTCATTATCAGTCCTGTACCGGAAAGGATTACACGCAACGCGAAATAGATGATATTCGCCAGAAAAAAAGCGCAGTATTTCGCCAGATATAAAGGAGACCTTGAATTCACAAGCACCGCGAGCGGGAATACGATGATTCTTACGGAAGGGTAAACCTGACGCAAGTACCCCGCAAGAGGTCCTTTAGAGGGCAGTACAACCGTAATATTGAATTTACCGTCAAGGGCTCTTAACAAATTTATGAGTCCCCGTTCCGCGCCATAGATAAACGCGCCGCTGTTAAAAATGAGTATTTTCTTCACGCGCCGGCCTCCTGTGCCCTGGCCAATATATCTTTGGCTGCCTTGAAAAAGTACCTATTGGTAAGCGCGAAATGCGCTGTCCGCGCGAAATCATAAAAAAAAGATCTCATGAGAAACGCCGCCAGCCCCTTCCCCCTATACCGCTTCAGGATCAGGTACCACCTGTTCCTGAAACACAGGTACCTCCTGCGCTGAGACGAAAATGAGCCGTCCCCGCTGTGATAAAAAATAAGTTCGGGCCTAAAGACCGTACGAAACCCCGCGGCTTTAAGCCGCAAAGCCATGTCGACATCTTCGAACAGGAAAAAGAATGTTTCGTCGAAATATTGCCCGTTCTCGCGTATCGCCTCCAGGCATTCTTTTTTAATCACGGCGGCGCAGCTGTTCGGGCCGTCGACCTCAAAAGGCCTGGCACATTCACGGCCCGGCCTGCCTCTTCCCACGTCGAAAACCCTTAAGATAGGCGACATCCTTAAACCGCATGAAAAAATACAGCCATCGTTCTGCCGCAGTATTTTCGGGGCAATCGCGGCAATATCGCCCGGCAAATCCGCCAGGATATTGTCAAGCGCGCTGAAAAAATCCCTGTCAGGATACGCGTCACTGTCTACGAATATCAGGTATTCGCCCTTCGCGGCCCTTATCCCTTGATTGCGCGCGAATGAAGCGCCCATATTCATGTTGTTGTGTATAAAAACCAATCCGGGATATGTTTCAGGTATCACCCGCGCCGTATCGTCGGAAGACCCGTTGTCAATGATTATAACCTCGATATCACTGCGCGCCTGTGACATGATCATATCAAGGCACCTTGTGACACTTTTTAGCCTGTTAAACACGGGGATAATCACTGAAAAACGCATATACCCTCTACCTTACTTCGCTTAGTATATCGAACAACCTCTGCCCGGCTTTATTCAGCGTATATTTTTCATCCACGGCGCGCGCGGCGTTCAGGCCCATTTCCGCCGCCTTATCCCGGTCAATGCTAAGTTCCACCATGCGGGAGATAAACTCATCGGCCGCCGAGACAAGAAAACCGTCCACGCCGTC
>JBDRBZ010000253.1:0-4207 GCA_043822175.1 Candidatus Omnitrophota bacterium | reverse complement strand
GACGGATGGACCGCAAAGACAAAGGACGGGGCGCTGTCAGCCCATTTTGAACATACGGTTGTAGTGGGGAAAGAAAAAGCGGAGATTGTAACCTGAAATGAGCCCTAAGGAAGATGCGATAACGGTAACCGGCACTGTGCTTGAAACTCTGCCGAACGCCATGTTCCGCGTGGAACTTGAAAATAACCACAGGGTGCTGGCGCATGTCTCCGGGAAAATGCGCATGCATTTTATCAGGATATTGCCCGGGGACAGGGTTACGCTTGAGTTGTCGCCGTATGATTTGACAAAAGGCAGGATAACCAGGCGCGAAAAATGACTGTCGCGTAGAGCTGCGCATTAACGGAGAGGATTTAAAATGAAGGTAAGGTCGAGTGTAAAGAAAATATGCTCAAAATGTAAAGTTGTAAAAAGAAGAGGTGTGGTCAGGGTTATCTGCAGCGATCCGAAGCATAAGCAGAGGCAGGGGTGAGTTGTGGATTGTGGGCTGTGAGTTTTGGGCTGCTTGTCCTCCGAAGCCCTACCATCGTGTGACAGCGCAGGGCGTAGGCGGATAGGTTATGGAATAGGAGAGAAGGAGTGAAAATATGCCGAGAATTGTAGGAGTGGACATACCGAAAGAAAAGAGGATAGAGACATCGCTTACGTATATTTACGGTATAGGGAAGACGGTTGCGAACAAAGTCCTCAAGTGGGCGAACATCTCTCCGGATAAAAGGGCGAAGGATCTTACCGAAGAGGAAATATCCAGGATAACGACGGTTATCCAGCGCGAAGTGAGGACAGAGGGTGACCTCCGCAGGGAAGTCAGCGGAAACATAAAAAGGCTGATTGAGATAGGCTCATACCGGGGATTCCGTCACAGACGGGGTTTGCCTGTGAGGGGGCAGCGGTCCAGAACCAATGCCCGCACCAGGAAAGGCCCCAGGAAGACAGTTGGTGTCGTCCGCGACAGGGCCACGAGAACGGTTCCAAAAGAAGGCGCTTAAGAAAGAGGTACTATAGTGGCAACAAAGCTGAAAAAAGGAAAAAAGATCGTAAGGAACGTAACACATGGGATCGTGCACGTGCTTGCGTCATTTAACAACACGATAGTTTCGGTGACAGACACATCCGGGAATGTGCTCTGTTGGGACTCCACGGGCACCGTCGGGTTCAGCGGATCGAAGAAATCCACGCCGTTTGCCGCCGGCAGGGCCGCAGAAAATGCCGCGCGTAAGGCGCGCGATCTCGGCATGCGCGAGGTAGAGGTTTTCGTGAAAGGTCCGGGCGCCGGCCGGGAGAGCGCGATACGCAGTCTCCAGACAGCGGGTCTGGCGATACGCGCTATACGGGATGTTACGCCTATCCCGCACAACGGGTGCCGGCCTCCGAAGAGGCGAAGGGTATAGCCCGGGATAATTCCCGAGGGCGACAAAAGGAGAAATGTAAATGGCAAGATACACAGGAGCATCATGCAGGTTATGCAGGAGACACGGGGAAAAACTGTTCTTGAAAGGCACCAGGTGCCAGACTGACCGGTGTGCCGTGGCGAAGAGACCCTTCGCGCCAGGCCAGCACGGCAGCGTGAGAAAACGGAAGATGTCCGACTACGGCCTTCAGGTGCAGGAGAAGCAGAAGGTGCGCAGGATCTACGGGATACTCGAGAGGCAGTTCAGGCATTATTTTCATGACGCCTCCGGCGCAAAAGGTGTTACCGGTGAGGTGCTTCTTGAGCTCCTCGAAAGGCGGCTTGATAACGTGGTATTCCGGCTTGGATTCGTTCTCTCCCGTAATCAGGCCAGGCAGCTTGTTAAACACAACCTGGTGAAGGTGAACGGGAGGAACGTGAACATCCCTTCGTACCGCGTGAAGCCGGGGGATAAAGTAGAGATTAAAACAAAGGAGAAAATACGGAAACTGGTGAAGGACTGTATCGAAATCACGGCTGACCGGACCGTGCCAAAATGGCTGAAGCGCGATGCCGAGTCGTACTCCGCAGAGGTTGTGGGCCGTCCGTCGAGGGATGAGCTCGGCTTTCCCGTGAACGAGAACCTGATCGTGGAATTGTATTCAAAATAGGCTGTATCTGATATACCAAGGAGGCACAGATGGGGGTAAAGTTAAGAAATTTTGAGATGCCGAGTAAGCTTGCGCTCGAGGAATCGACGCATACTCCGACGTACGGGAAGTTTATCGGTGAGCCGTTTGAGAGGGGATACGGCGCAACCATCGGCAGCTCGTTAAGGCGCGTGCTCATTTCCTCTATTGAGGGCACGGCGGTCACGTCTGTCCGCATCGCCGGGGTGCAGCATGAATTTTCAACAATAAGCGGCGTTGTCGAGGACGCGGCGGAGATCATACTCAACGTGAAGCAGCTTGTCTTAAAGTCGCATTTTAAGAATCCGAAGACCATGATTATCAAGGTGGATAAGAAGGGCGACGTAACCGCAAAGGACATTCAGGTCGATGAGACCGTGGAAATAGTAAACCCGGACCTGCATATATGCCGTCTTGAAAAGAAGGTTAAATTCGAGATGGAGATGGAAGTGGCGCGGGGCAGGGGCTATGTGCCGTCGGAGAGGAATAAGAAAGAGGACATGGCCATAGGGGTCATACCGGTCGATTCGGTTTTTTCCCCTGTAAAGAAAGTAAATTTTACCGTGCAGAATACCCGCGTGGGGCAGGTTACTGATTATGACAAGCTGATACTTGAGATCTGGACAAACGGCGGCATTGATCCGAAAGAAGCTCTGCTCTACGCATCGAATATCCTGCAGCGGCATCTTGATGTGTTTGTCGGATACGGGAAGATCCCCGACGACATTATTGAAGAGGAAGTCTCGCAGGAGACCCAGGAGATGAACGAAAAGCTGTCCATGCCCATATCGGAGCTTGAGCTGTCGGTCAGGAGCGCCAACTGCCTTAAAGAGGGGCGCATAAAGACGATCGGCGAGCTGGTCAGGAAATCCGAGATGGAGATGCTCAAGTACAGGAATTTCGGCAAAAAATCCCTGACCGAGATAAACAAAATTTTATTGGATATGGGGCTCCACCTCGGGATGAAAATCGAGCCGCAACAGGAGAAGTCAGAGGAGTGATATGAGACACAGAAAAAAAAGATCAAGATTAAACAGGTCTGATACCCACAGGAAGGCGGCGCTCAACAAAATAGCGGGCGCGCTGTTTGTGCACCAGGCCGTTATGACCACAAAGGCGAAAGCCCGGGAGGCGCGCCGGGTCGCGGAACGGCTGATAACGATCGCGAAGGCCAATGACCTAACGGCGCGGCGGCGCGTATTTTCTTTCTTAAGGGATGACGCGATTGTCAGGAGGCTGTTCAGCGATATCATGCCTTTATTCTCGAGCAGGATAGGCGGGTATACGAGGATAGTGCCGGTTGCCTTCAGGAGAGGGGACGGGGCCGAAATGGTGCTTCTGGAGCTTACGGAGAAGATGAAGGAAGAGGAAAAAAAGCCGAAAAAGGCGAAGGCCAGGGCCAAGGCCGAAAAACCCGATGTCCCTCAAGTCGATGAAAAGCCGGTGGAAGTCCACAAGTCGGTCCAGGAGATGCCGGCTGACGAGAAAGAGGAAAAAACAGTCGAAGAGGGCAGGAAAGACCGCGCCAAAAAGGAAGATAAACGCGTAGAGAGGAAAGGGTTTTTCAAGAAATTTTTTAGGCGCCGGACCAATATGTGATTATACAGGGTAAAGGCCCGGCTCGGTTATTCCGGAAAGCCCCGCGGTTCACGCGGGGCTTTTATTTCAATATATCGACGTGTAATGAACCTGTCCGCATACAATTTTTGCTTGTTCTTCGTTATAATATATGATAATATTACGCTATTATAATTAATGGTGCGGCATGCCCGTCAGGTATCAACGGGCCGGAAGCGAAAGGAAAGTATGTATGCTAAATATATCTAAACGTATGAGAAAGGTACAGCCGTCCGCCACCCTGGCGCTGACATCATTAGCCAAAAAACTCAAAAGCGAGGGCAAAGATGTTGTGGGCTTCGGAGCGGGTGAGCCGGATTTTGATACACCACTGCCGATAAAAGAGGCGGCCAAGGAGGCAATAGACAGTGGCATAACAAAATATACTCCGGCCGGAGGCACGGTTGAGCTCAAAGAGGCAGTTTGCCGGAAATTTAAGCGGGATAACGGTCTGGTGTATTCCCCGTCGCAGGTGGTTATTTCCTGCGGGGCTAAGCACAGCCTTTATAAC
>JBDRBZ010000252.1:0-6206 GCA_043822175.1 Candidatus Omnitrophota bacterium | reverse complement strand
GACAGGGCCATGAGCACCCCGACCACGACCATGGCCCCCACGGTTCCCAGATATTTAACGAGAAAATTTGAGAACATCACCCCAACTACGCCGCCCATCCTGAAACGCACATCAAGTTCCGTGCCTGACACCATGCTGAATATGGAACTGGCCGCCAATATGAGGAATATAGTGCCGAATATCTTAAGGATATAATTCTCGACTTTGGCGCCGGCAAACCTCGCGACTGACCAGAACAGTATCAAAAGCGGTATCGCGTAAGCGCTTAAACCCATGGTCATGAGGAGCACCACGCCCGCATACGCGCCAACGATCCCCGCAAAATTGCATGCCGGCCTGTTTACTTCGGAAGTGAAAATAGAAAGGTCATTATTGTTGAATGAAATAAGGCTCACGAAAATAAATATCGAAACCGCGAAAAGAAGGATAGCCGCTATCTCGTTCTTTTTCTCGGGCTGTTCCTTGAACAGCTCGTTCTTAATCCTGACCTTGGCCACTCTTACCTCATGCCGGTATGGCCGAAGCCCCCGGCCGACCGCACTGTTTCGTCAAGGGTGTCCTGCTCCACAAGCTCCGCCCTCAACACCTCTTTAATGACCATTTGGGCTATCCTGTCGCCGCGCTTCACGACATACGGATCCTTACCCGCGTTCATCATTATCACATTAAGCAATCCCCTGTAATCAGAATCTATAGTGCCGGGAGAATTAACAAGCGTGATGCCATGTTTGAGGGCAAGCCCGCTTCTCGGCCTGATTTCCGCTTCATATCCACGGGGTATACTCAGGTACAGGCCGCACGAAATCAGCCGGATATCACCCGGATTAAGTACGGCCTCACCGCTTACATCGGCATAAAGGTCCATGCCGCTGGCCCCCTCCGTAGCGTACTTCGGAAGCGGCAAATCCGGGCAATCCTCTTTTCTCCGCACTTTAATCTTCAAGCTTTTCATAGAATTGTCGGTGGAGCCCCCCGGTCTGAAGGCCGGGACTCCCTCCCGAGCAGAAATCCCAAAAGGACATTCATCCCCCGGGTTAAAGCCCGGGGATTTCTGCGAGGGATTAAAACGGTTTGGCGGGCAATCGCATCACTGGGCCTCTTCACTCATCGCCCTTTTACGGCTCAAGTTTACGCGGTTCTGCTCATCTATCTCGATGACCTTGACCACAACCTCATCCCCGACCTTAACTTCGTCGCTTACATTTTTGACGAATTTTTCCGCCAGTTCGGACACGTGTATCAGCCCTTCCTTGCCCGGCAGTATCTCGCAGAAAGCGCCGAAATTCATGAGCCTTGTTATTTTGCCTTTATAGATCTTACCCACTTCCACCTCGGCGGTCAGCGCCTTTATGATGTCTATGGCCCTGGCTGCCGCATCCTCGTCCACCGAAGCCACCTGGACTGTCCCGTCATCATCCACGTTCACGGTAGCCCCCGTATCCTGAACGATCTTTTTGATAATCTTGCCGCCCGGCCCTATAACATCCTTTATCTTTTCGGGATTGATCTTAATCATGATAATCCTGGGCGCGTACTGGGAGATATTATTTTTGGGCGACTCTATTACCTTGCCCATTATCCCCAGGATGGTCATGCGCGCCTCCCTGGCCTGCATGAGGGTTTTCTTGAGCACGTCCATGCTGATGCCGGCTATCTTAAGGTCCAGCTGTATGGCCGTAATGCCTTTTGACGTACCCGCCACCTTAAAATCCATTTCGCCGTAATGGTCCTCGACCCCCGCTATGTCCGTAAGGATAACTGTTCTGGAACCGTCGCTCACAAGCCCCAGCGCTATACCGGCGACAGGGGCCTTGATAGGCACGCCCGCATCCATCAACGACAGGGTGCTGGCGCATACTGTCGCCATTGAGCTCGAACCGTTCGATTCGAGTATATCCGAGACAACACGCACCGTATAGGGAAATGTTTCCTTGTCAGGCATCACCGCTTTGAGCGCCCTTTCCGCGAGGGCGCCGTGTCCGATTTCCCTGCGCCCCGGACCCCTGACAGGCTTTGTCTCGCCCACACTGAACGGGGGGAAATTATAGTGCAGCATAAATGTCTTCTGCATCTCTCCCTCAAGGGCGTCTATCCTCTGTTCGTCGTCGCTCGTCCCGAGAGTCGTGACAGACAGCGACTGCGTCTGCCCCCTGGTAAAGAGGCCCGAACCGTGTGTACGGGGAAGCACGCCGACGACACATTCTATTTTCCTTATATCGCCGCTGCCCCGTCCGTCGACACGCCTGTTTTTGTCAAGGATGTAATCCCTGACCAGTTTCTTTTCCATGTCCGAAAGGGCCGATTTGACAAGCGCTTCCGTAAAGCCCGTATCCGGTGAAACATATTTTACCGACATCTCTTTGCACAACTCGGCGAATGCGTCCTCGCGCTGTTCCTTCATCTCGAGCGTGACCAGCTCCTTAAGCCTGCCCTCTGCGTCACCTTTCAGCTTTTCGGCCAGGTCCCGGGGCACGGTCTGGATGGTGATATCTTTCCTTTTTTCTTTACCGCACTCTTTCGCCAGGCGCTCCTGGGCCGAAATTATGTCGGAAGAAAATTTCATGCCGAAATTTATGGCCTCAATTATCGCGGCCTCATCAAGCTCTTTGCTGCCGGATTCCAGCATGAGCACCTTTTCCCTGTTAGCCACGACGACAAGGTCCAGGTCGCTCTCTTCCAATTCCTGGAACGTGGGATTCAGCACGTACTTGCCTCCGACACGCCCTACGCGCATGCTGGCTATAGGACCGTCAAAAGGTATATTTGAGATGGAAAGGGCCGCCGACGCGCCCAGCATGGCCAGCACATCGGAATCATTCTCGCTGTCAGACGAAAGCACTATGGCCATTACCTGCACGTCATTCATCATCCCGTCCGGGAAAAGAGGCCGTATGGGCCTGTCGATAAGCCGGGAAGTGAGTATCTCCTTTTCGGAGGGACGTCCTTCACGCTTAAAAAACCCCCCCGGGATTTTGCCGGCCGCGTATGTGCGTTCCTGGTATTCCACAAGCAGCGGGAAATAGTCAATACTTTCTTTGGCCTTCCTCGCGCACACAGCCGCGACAAGCACTACCGTGCCGCCCATTTGGACTGTCACGGCCCCGTCAGCCTGTTTTGCCATACTGCCTGTATCCAGAGTGATTATCTTATCCTGTACCTTAATTTCGACTGTTCGTGACATATTACCACCTTTTGATTGCCGACGCACATCTGAATCCTTCCTTGTGAAGCAGACAGATACGCCGAATGATTATTTCCTTAAATCCAGTTTTTTGAGAATCTCCTCGTATTCACCTGAATTGCGCTTTTTCAGGTAATCAAGAAGCCTTCTGCGCTGACTGACAAGCTTTAAAAGCCCCCTTCTCGACTGATGGTCTTTAACATACGCCTTGAAATGCTCCGTTAAAAGGTTTATCCTTTCGGTTAACAGGGCAATCTGCACAGCAGGGGAGCCTGTGTCAGACGAATGGGCTTTGAAGCCGTCAATTACCTTTTTTTTATTTTCCTTTTGCAATGCCACTGCGATTCACCTCCCTTGAAGAAGACAACATAGGATATCGGCTAAATTGTACTGGAATATATTATCATAATTTCGAGTTTTGTTCAAGCCTTATACTGCCCGCGACACACCCGTGATAAGGCGTTTAAGTATCCTGCGAGCCGAGTCAGCGTCTCTTCTGATCTGGTCCCTCAGGAGATCTTTATCACCGAAACGCCGTTCAGCCCTTTGTTTCCTTATAAAAAAGACCTCGGCGTCTTTGCCGTATATTCTTTTTTTGAAGCCGAATATGTGCGCCTCAACGGTCTTCTCGGCGGCATTTTTGCCGAATGTCGGCCTGAAACCTATATTAAGGATGCCGTTGTGCATTGTTTCGCCGATCAGCACCTTTACGGCATATACCCCGGACGGGGGGATTGCCTCATGATGAAGATCAAGGTTCGCGGTAGGGAAACCCATGATGCGGCCCTGTTTCCGGCCGTGGACAACCGTGCCGAGCACGGAATACGGCCGGCCCAGCATCGATGATGCCTCGCGCAATTTCCCCTCCGTCACGAGGCGCCTTATCGCGGTACTCGAGATAATCTCATTATTTCTCCTCATGTTCGGGACTGTCCTGAAATACAAACCATGCGTCCGGGCCATGTCGCGCAAAGCCGGCACCGTGCCCTCACGGCCCCGTCCGAGTCTGAACCCTTCGCCCACGACTATCCCTTTCACCTTAAATCTGCCTATGAGAATTTTCTCGACAAAATCACGGGCCTTCACGCGCGCAAGGCGTTTGTCGAATTTCATCACAAAAATCCTGCTTATACCGGAGCGGCGAAGCACCTTAATTCTGTGTTTCAGCGAAATAAGCATGAGCGGCGCCCTCCCGGGACACACCACCCTAAGCGGGTGCGGATCAAAAGTCAGGGCGCAAGCCCGGGCGCCGTTTTTTCGGGCCTCGCTTATCAGCGTCCGGATAACCTTCTGATGCCCTTTATGCACGCCGTCAAATACCCCTATGGCCAGGTATCTTTTCCTGATTCCCATCACGCCGACTCCCCGCCTGTTATCATGTGCCCCACAACTTCAACTTTGCTCATATTCATTAACGCGCCAAAGCCGATAGCATTGCCTACCGAAAACCTGCCGGACAGCGTCCGCCTCAATGCCGCGACAGCGGCCCCCGCGCCTAGCGATTCTCCTATGTCAACCGCCAGTTGCCTTATAAACGTACCCTTTGAGCACGTTACCTTTATATCTATGTCAGGCAGGCATATCCCGCATATTTCAAGCGCCTTAACGTTGACTTTCCTGGGCTCCCTTTCCACGCTGATGCCCCTTCTGGCATACTGGTATAATTTCTTTCCCTTATGTCTTTTCGCGGAAAACATGGGCGGCACCTGTTCAATTTCCCCCCTGAACCGGCTCACCGCCTCAATAATATCGCTTTCAGAAACAGCGTAAGACCTCTCCTCCAGCACATTGCCGAAGATATCGCCCGTATCGCTCACGACGCCCAGCCTGATCTTGGCCTCGTAAGCCTTATCATCGTTCAGGAACGCGGCCGACAGTTTTGTCGCCTTGCCTATTAACAGTATCATGAGCCCTGTCGCCATGGGATCAAGTGTGCCGGCATGGCCGACTTTTTTAAACCCGAAGCGCCTCCTGATACCGTCGACCACATCATGGCTGGTCATGCCCGGCGGTTTATCGATAAGGAGTATCCCGCTTTCATCGGTTTGGGGCATACTCATTTAAGATTTCCTATCTCGTTCCTGGCCTCTTTAAGGATCCTGCGTTTGACATCCCCGATAGTGCCGTTAATCGTGCATCCTGCCGCGTGCTTATGCCCGCCGCCGCCGAATACAGAGGCAATCCGGTTCACGCTCACATCTCCTTTTGAGCGCAGGCTTACACGGTAGCGGTTTCGTTTCCTCGAATCTTCACGGATGAAAAACGACATCATCGTCCCCTGTACGGAGCGCGCGAAATTGACAAAGTTCTCCGTGGCCTCGGCGGCGCTGCCGGTACTCCGGATCATGGCCCGGGTACAGGTGATATACGCGACCCTGCCGCCGCAGGCGACCGTCAGCGTTGACAGAACCCTGGCCAGAAGCTTCACGTCCTCATATCGCTTATTCTCGTAAACGGACGACGATATCTCATCAGGGCTTATGCCGTAGCCCAAAAGCTCGCTGACTATCTCGTGCGTAACGCTCGAAGTGTTGCTGTAATTGAATGACCCTGTGTCGGTGAGAATGGCTATATAGATATAGAGCGCCACTTTTTTTGAAATACCTACCCCGCACTTCTTGAACAGGAGATAGATCATCTCTCCGGTAGAGCTCGCGTCAGGCATGACCCATTGCACGTCCCCGAACCCCTTGTTTGACACATGGTGGTCAATGTTTATAACGCACCCCGCATCCCTGAATAATCCGCCTACACTGCCGGCACGCTCGGGATTGGGGCAGTCCAGCACAATGATCGCGTCATAGGCGTCTTTGCGCGTAAGCCGCTTTTTTATGATATCGCTTCCGGCGAGAAACATATAATGCGCGGGCACGGGATCATGGTTTAATATGACCGCCTTCTTGCCCAGCGCCCTGAGGAGCTCATAAACCGCCAGCTCGCTGCCAAGCGCGTCGGGCTCAGGGGTAACATGGGTCGTTATCAGGAAACTATCGTATCCGGCCAGGGCTTTTACCACTTCGTTAAT
>JBDRBZ010000251.1:0-3144 GCA_043822175.1 Candidatus Omnitrophota bacterium | reverse complement strand
CGTCTCCCTCTTCTTCGCCAGCGCGCCCTTATCCGGCGCGCTGGCGGCCGCGGCCGTGTTCTTTCTGGAGGTCTTTATCGACAATACCTTCGCCAGGGCAAAGTGGCCCCTGGTATTAGCGAGCTCATGGGCGGTCGCGCTCATTCTGGGCATGGGCAACATACTTTTTCTCGTAATGATAAAAGGGTAACTATTGTGAAATGCGTCAGAAAATCCCCGTGGATAATACACTATGACGGCTCCAGCTGCAACGGCTGCGACATAGAGGTGCTCGCCGCGCTTACGCCGCTCTATGACGTCGAGCGTCTCGGCATCATCAATACCGGAAACCCCAAACATTCCGACATCCTCGTCATAACCGGCTCGGTAAACGAGCGGAATAAAAGCGTGATTCAGAATATTTATGCCCAGATGCCCGAACCAAAGGTCGTGGTGGCGATCGGCATATGCGCCAGCTCAGGCGGCATATTCGCCGACTGCTACAACGTACTGGGAGGCGCTCATGCCGCCGTCCCGGTCGACATATACGTGCCCGGCTGCGCGGCGAGGCCCGAGGCCATAATAGACGGCATAGCGAAGGCCCTTGATATACTGGAAGAAAAAGACAAAAAAGGAATATTCAGGAAATGACTTTCACAACCGTCGAAAAAAACGCCTTGACAGGCAAGTGTGAGGAGCTGAAAGACTCGGGCTTCCGGTTAATACAGATCGGATGCGCCAAATTGGACACATTCGAAATGACCTACTCGTTTGAAAAGGGGCCGGAACTCGTCTCCCTGCGCCTCTGCCTGCCGCCGGAGGCAGCCGAAATGCCGAGCATAAGCGGTATCTTCGAACAGGCCTTTCTTTACGAGAATGAGATACATGACCTCTACGGGGTGAAAATAACCGGGATGATTATTGATTACAAGAATAAATTTTACCGCACAAAGGTCAGATGGCCGTTCAGCGCATCCGCACAGGAGGATAACCATGCATAACCACACCGTCCTCCCCTTCGGGCCGCAGCACCCTGTACTGCCCGAACCCATACACCTGGACCTTGTGCTCGAAGACGAAAAGGTAATAGAAGCGATACCGTCCATAGGCTTTATCCACAGGGGGCTCGAGAAACTCGTCGAGAAAAAAGATTTTCTTGAAATGGTCTACGTCGCCGACCGGATATGCGGCATATGCAGCTTCATCCACGGCATGACATACTGCATGGCCGTTGAAGAAAACATGGGCATCGAAGTGCCGCCCAGGGCCGATTACCTGAGGCTTATCTGGTCCGAGCTCTCGAGGATACACAGCCACCTTCTGTGGCTGGGGCTTCTCGCCGACAGCTTCGGTTTTGAGAGCCTTTTCATGCACGCCTGGCGGCTGAGGGAAACCATACTGGATATATTCGAGGAAACCACGGGCGGCCGCGTGATCATGGGCGCGGCCAAAATAGGCGGCGTAAGGAAAGACATCGATAACGCCACACTCCGGGCCATTACCCTAAAACTGGACGCCCTATCCGCGGAAATAACCGAAATGACAGGAGTCTTTATAAAAGACTCTTCTGTCAGGCACAGGCTCGCGGGTGTGGGCATCCTGCCGAAAAACGACGCGTATTCCCTCGGCGCGGTCGGCCCCACGCTCAGGGCCAGCGGAGTCGACAGCGACATGCGCATGCTGGGCTACGGCGCCTATAAGCATATCGCCTTTGCACCGGTAGTGGAAACAGCCGGCGACTGCTACGCGAGGTGCGCGGTCAGGGTGCGCGAGTTATTCCGGTCAATAGACCTCATCAAACAGGCTGCCGCCTCTATCCCGGGCGGCGCTATAGACACAAAAGTAACAGGCGCGCCCAACGGCGAATATTTAGTCAGGACCGAGCAGCCCAGGGGCCAGGTGATATATTACATAAAAGCCGACGGTTCGCGTTTTCTTAAAAGGCTGAGAATAAGGACACCCACTTTCGCAAACATCCCTCCCCTTCTTAAGATTCTAAAGGGGTGCCAGCTCGCGGACGTGCCTGTTTTGATTCTCAGTATAGATCCCTGCATCAGTTGTACGGAGAGGTAGCGGATGTTTTTTTTCACTATGGCAAAGACCGTGCTGAAAAGCCTTTTCAGGAAGCCTTATACGGTACTGTATCCCTTCGGGACAAGGATTTACAGGGGAACCATTACCCGCGGAAGTGTAGGCATCGATATCAAGGCGTGCATATTCTGCGGAAACTGCGAGCGGAAATGCCCGACAAAGGCCATTACAGTTTCACGGGACACTAAGGGATGGGGCATTGACCGGTTAAAGTGCATCACCTGCGGTTACTGCGTCGAATCGTGTCCTAAAAAATGCCTCGCGCTGGAAAAAGATTATACGCCCCCTTCGGGGGCAAACGAACTTAAATACATCATAAAACAGGAGCCTAAAACATGAACAGTATCCTTCTTGTCGGCATAATATTTTTTGTCGGGTTTGTGCTGGGGCAGGAATTTAAGCGGTTCGGCCTTCCGAAAATAGCCGGATACCTGGTGGCAGGGCTTGTGCTCAATCCCGGCGTCTGCCGCTTCGTGCCTGACACCATCGTCGACAACTCTGAGATACTCGGGACAATAGCGATAGCGTTTATAACATTCTCCATAGGCGGATCGATCGTGTTCAGGGACGTGAAGAAGCTCGGCAAAAGCATCATCTCCATAACCATACTTGAGGCGGAAATGGCATTCCTCGCGATCACGGGCGGCATGCTCCTCATGTTCCTGTATTTTATCCATAAAATACCGAATGCCGTGTGGATCACGACAGCCGTACCGGCCGCGCTCTTACTCGGATGTATCGGATGCCCGACAGACCCGTCTGTAGCGCTCGCCGTCTCGCACCAGTACAAAGCCAAAGGAGACGTTACATCGACCATATTGAACGTGGCCGCTTTCGACGACGTGCTCGGGATCATAAACTACAGCGTCGCGATTGTCCTGGCCAGGGTTATCGCGGTGCACGCCTCTTTTAACATGTTCGACGCCTTCCTGGTGCCCCTGGCCATAATAGCCGGATCAGTGCTCCTGGGCACAATCGGCGGGATTCTCTTTAACATAGTCACGTGGAGAATACGCGAACAGAGCGAAGGCGTGCTTTTCGTGGTAGTTATAGCGTTTCTAACGTTATGCTGGG
>JBDRBZ010000250.1:0-11644 GCA_043822175.1 Candidatus Omnitrophota bacterium | reverse complement strand
AGTCGCGCCGACGGCGTAAACGATGGCCGTCATATAGACAAGCGCTACGGCATTCAGTTTGCCTTTCTCGAAGTAACGCGAGAATGTACGGGCCATGTCGCGTATGGTGAACGATTTATTGGCGAAATAGTGGACCACCGTGGCAAGCGTAAACGATAAGATAAGCCCGCATAAAGGCGAGATGATAGAAGTCAGGCACGCAAGATCAAGCATGGCGCGCGTATGCCATAAAACAACGGCTGAAAACAACATGTTAACGGCAGCGATTTTTAGAATCGATCCGGGCGGCGGCGCGTGCGGCACGTTCGTAACGCCTAAAAGATGATGCGCGTAATGCGCGCCGATGAAAAGCACAAGCCACGTAAACGCCGTAGAGGCGATGATGCCGAGCCCCAGGCAATAGAAGAGGCTGTTCAGGCTCCAGAAAAGGCCCTGTTCCAAAAGCGTCTGCCGAAGGAAAAGCTCTCTTCCAGAATAGCGCCAAGAAAGATAATACTTGAGAATGGGAATCATGCCGGCGCCTCTTGCTTCTATCCGGGCTGTCTCGGCGGCATAGTCTCTTAAAAATTCCTCTATAATGTCCTGGTCAACATACGGCATATTTAATCCGGCAAACTCCCTGGCTCTAATTATGTCTGACCGGTAAAAAGCGAGTATCGCGCGTTTTGTAAGGTAATACCGCATAGCAGGGCTGCGCATAATTTTATGAAGCGCTGCCGAAATATGAGGAGCCCTCACCAACGTCCGGTCAAAATAATAAGGAAGGGCCTCTCTTATCCAGTCAACCAGCCGCTTGGGATCATTACGGTAAAAAATAACCAGAGGATCCGCCTCTGCCCTGCCGACAACATTACCGATGCCTTCCCTGACGTTGCCTACCGGCCAGAGCCCCGTAAGCAAGCTTCCGTCGATAAAGATATCCCCGTTTCCGTCGACTCCGATATCGTCCACAGGGTTCTCATATCTGGCAGGATCATTCATGGCAGACGCCATCTGGTTTTCGACCTCTATCGCGTGCTCAAAAGGATGCATGTTTTCGCCGTAACCAAGCGCGTTGATAAAAGTCGCGTAGTATTCGAACTGTACAAATTTGCCCGGCTGCGGCTCAGGCGCGGGCGCTGTCTCCTTTTCAATAAAATATATACTTTCGTGAGAGAACCGCTTTTCGCGATATCGCCCATCGGGATAAAGGAGCCGCCCGGTTTCGATCTTGATGTTTCCGGTCCCGCTGTATACGTTATACTTTCTTCGCTTAAACTCGCGTATAAGCATGGTCTCAAGCATATCCGCGTTCCAGCCATACCTGCCGATTAGCCTCACATGTATATCCGGGAATTTCTCCCTTACGCACTGCATGACGTTGACTATGTTGGCGATAGGTATCCTCTCTTTCAGGCTGCCGTCCTTTGCCAAAAGCACTTCCTGATGAAAGCTGTCCATGCTGACCTGTATGCTTAATTTCTTGCCCCCGCCTGTGGCTTCTTTAAACGCGTCATGCAGTTTCTTTAGCACACGCTCTGTCTCATCCATGTCTTTGGCGAAAAAGGCGTTCGTGGTAACCGCAACAGCCGACTTTTTCGGAAGGTATTCATACACAGGCCCTGAATGCCTCAGGATATAACATACGTCATCCAGGGCCTTGCCTATGGGCTCGCCTCCGGATATCACAAACAGTTGGGGTTTTTCCTCCGTTGCGTAGCTTATCGCCTCATCGTATATCCTGTGTCTTTCGTCGGCAGAAGATAAAGCCGGCCTAGCACCCGGCGGACGAACGATCTGGCAGTGCCTGCAGTTCCGGCCGCAAGCATATGTCGGGCTTACCCCCAACGTTTCAAATCGAAACGGCACTCTTTCAGGGGCTTTTACACTATCCAGGTAAGTAATGACAAGTTTTTTCCGCTCGGCTTCTTTAGCCAGGCCTTCAGGGCCGTGATTGTACGCGTGTATGTTAAGAAGGGCCCTGTTTTTAGCTCTCAGGTCTTCTTCCTGCCGTATCTTTTGCCATAATTCTAATAACCTCGCGCGTGACACCGCGCGTTTAAGGCCGTGCATTCCGCGCAAGCCGCGAAAAACACGATCGATCCTTTCATCGCGCCCGGCGATGCCGAGCAGCATCTCGATTGTTTGCTGTATCATCCCTTCAAATTTACAGCAGTCAAAAAAGTCTTTAGCGTATCTGATACCTACCTTTGTTTCAATATATTCGGCAATATACAGCATCGGCAGGAACAAACGGATCCCATGCTCCTCATCTTTAATCATTTGATTTATCTCACTTAACCTGTGCCCGCAGTAATTGGCATGAAATCGCACATGCCTCCAGATAAGGTCTTTTTCAGGGGAAAGGTCATCCGCTATTCTTCGTACGGGCTCAGTTGTCACAGTAGCCCCGTCATGGCCGGCGCCGCTTTTGTCTCCGCGTTCATGTTCGGTTATTTTGAAGCCCATATGCTCACTTGCGTGTGTTATAAATATTTCAAGCTCTGCGCCGTTTATGTCAGGGGCCTTCAATATCTCGAACATCATTCCTGCCTTGCAACTTACGCATTCACGGCTCGCCAGTATCTCGAGGACCGGCATCATGTAACGGCGCAGGATAAGGTCAGAGGCGTTACGATCCCCGATCCCTGCATAGCTCATTGCTTCCCTCAAATGCTGTTTTACAGACTTATATGCCGCTATCCACTCCGCACATTTGTCAGCGCCGGGCCCTTGGCCGTATTTACTTTTAAGCGCGCGGGAGAGGCCTTTAAATATATCACTCTCCTCGAATATGTACTCCTCATACCCCTGCATCCTCCCGCCCATTAAATCATGCCCCTGCGTCATGTACCTTTGCCCGAACAAGTCAGCTATGAATTTGGCTGCGTTCAGCTGTTCAGCCGAATACACATCAGTACCGAGGCACGTCATCACGGAACATTCATGACAGGATACAAGCGCAACCTCATGCGTCCGGGGATGATACACAAAATCGCCGGCATTGTATCTTATATAATTCAGGAATTCGCCTTTCTCAGGATCAAAACATTCGGTGAGTATGCCGACCATCTTTTCCTTGATATCATGCCCTGCATCAGGATTCAAAGCAGTAAAACCTCTGCCCCTCAAGTTGAGAATTACATCCATGCCGCTGTCGCCCGGACGCGCGAACCGATCCATTACCCCCGGAAAATCCCTGGCGGCCTTACGCGAAACAAAATTTATTTCCTCAAAACCTTCCTTCCATTCCATGGAGAATAAGGCAAGTTCGGATTCCACGCTGTCAGCCTCAACCGGCACGCGGTCAAGCACGTAGGTCCTGATAATAGAGGCGCTTCTCGCGCCAAAATCCCTGATAAGGCCGAATTCTTCATCCACACCGCTGTTGCGGACATTATTCTTGGCTACAGACAAGCCGAACACGTGTGTAACATTCTTACCTGTAGCGGGATCACGGACATCTGCCAGGACCCTGAAAATACCCTGCCGCTGTGCCTCATTGAAATATAAAAGTTGCACCTCTTTGCCTATTTCATCGAGTTTTACCGCACGGCCGAGCATAGCGCTTAACGTATTCACTAAAAACTTACCGTCTTCCGCGTTGAACAATCTTGCAAGGGCTAATATCATGGTATAAGGAGATACGGCATCCAGGTTGGAATTACCCCACTCAGGCATCCTTCTATCGATTACAACATTGAATAGCGCGGGACTTGCCCCCGAAAATGGCCGTTTTTCCCGAATACCGCACGCCTCTTTTATCTCCTTCTGAAGCGACGCGTAAAACTCCCCGTCCTCGGGTCTTGAGACATAATCTATCCCCCGCGGTGCTACCCTTGACTCGTCCATGCCGATTAAACTGCAAAGTTCCTGCAATCGCATATGAACTATAGAATTCAAGTCAAAACCCAACGGCTTGAGCCCCTTATTTATGGCATCCAAGCCTATGGCCTCTAATATTTCCTGACTAGCCCTGTTAAAAACAGGCGACCGTTCCGCGCCTCTAATCAAAAAAGCCTGAACTCCGTAAGCGTACTTCACGCCTATCACCTCGTAAAGGGTCATCACGATATCGGTATTGCCGGGGGCATTCAGAAATTCTTCAGTAATCTCATCGCCGGTGATATTATATTCTCTGTTAAAATCGTTTAAGAATTCCAAAAGCTCATCCTGCGGAAAACGCGAAAACCTTTGTTTCAGCCTTTCAGCGAAATTTATATGCCGTAATATTATCCTGAAAATCTCGTACGTGTACATGTTGATAAAGACACCACTCATCCGGTCTCCCATGTGGCCTTCTATCCAGTTTAAGAAACGCATCTCAGGGTCATTGACCCGCATATAGTACCCGCGCCAATTCTCTCGGACTTCTGGTCCGCCGCGTTCGAACACCGCGCGCAGCTTGTTGAAAGTTTCGCTGCCCTTCTCGAACCTGTTCCCGGGCCCGCGAGCCAGCACATCCAGCTCCCTGTCATTAAAAAAGTGATTCCTCACCCGCCCGGATGATGGGGACGCGGACGCTGGGGACGGGGCTTTTCGCGAACCCTGGGGTGTCCCCACCCCTAACCCTGGGGTGTCCCCCATGGCTCCCAGCAAACCCGCGATTGCCTCTTCCAGCTCACGCAGGAGCGATGCAGCCCCGGGATCATCTGCCGGGTCTGCCGGGGACGGGGCTTTTTGCGAACCCAGACCTGGTCCCGAACCAACCCCAGACCTGTCCCCGACAGCTTTTGCCATGCTCATGATCGCGTCCCCCAGCTTAACCATGAGCGCGACATATTGGGCGCGCTCGCTGCCAACAGGTTTCTTTGAGTTCAGCGCCTCTGCCATGGCCCTGTCCAGCGCCTCCTCCCCCTCTCTTCCTGCGATTTCTAACCAGGTTAGAATTTGGGGGGTTAGGAGGGAGACGCCAGCGAGACGCTTGAACTCGGGGGTATAGTATTCCGCGATTTTAGCGGCGATTCTTTCGCGGGCATCACTGCCGCCTGCATTCATCATGCCGAGCGCGAGGTTGTACTTGTAAGCGACATTATTGTATACGCCATGCAGAACCCCGATCACCAAAAATCCCCCAAAAGGATGTGCCATCATTAAGCTGAATATGAGGCCTAAGACAGCGGCCAGACAGAAGAGCTGCAGCCGCTCCACAAGCAAAATCCCTGCCCTCGGCTCTGTATCATTACCGACAAAAATCTTCGGGTGAAGCACTGTCGCGAACAAAAACGCGTAGAGAATCGTATATACCGAAAAAGGCAGCGCTTCCGGATTCATCCCGAAACCGAAATACAATACTACCGGGATCACCCCCCATTGGATTAACGGCCTGATAATGGCCTCTTCTATAAATCCTATTAAGAACCTCACAAGATCGGCAAGACCGAAAAGCATTTCTTCCTCATTCAGTTCGATATATTCAGGGCTCTTTTGATATCGCTTTTCGCCTTCCACACTATATCTATAAGGCTTGCCCCATATCCATGGCATCATGCCGAGAGGGGGTTTGGGCTTTGGGCTTTGGGTTGTGAGCTCCGGGTTTTGGGCTGTCCGCCAGCCGAATAGGATCACAGGACAATATGCGGCTATGCCTATCGCAAGGGCAAGTATATTTACCGGCACACCCGCCGCAAAGGCCGAAACGCCCACAAGCCGGGTGTATACAAAGAAACCGTAAACAGCAAACACAATAAACATCACCTTTGCCCACGGCTTCATTTGCAGCTGCACATCAGGATCCGGCTCCTTATTGGCAAGATAATACATGTAGATTACAAAGGGCGGCTCGAGCATGCCTATAATAAGCCGCTGGACATTGGCGCTCACGGGCAAGGAAAACGCTATTGCCAGGCCCGTAAGCCAGTACGGCCATGCGGCTATGATAGCGTACCGCCACTGCGCAATCTTCCTTTTATATATGTCCTTGAAAAGCACCGGCCGCTTTGCCCTGATACTTTCAAGCATACCGTGCGCCAGAAATATGATGCCCAGGCTCGACGGCGCCGTACATAGGGCATCGGAAAGCGCCATGCATAAGGCGCCAGCAACCTGCGAAAAAAGGGCCATGCCGGGCGGAAGCGGCAGAGCCGCGTGCGCTTCAATAAAAGCGCCGACAGCCGGGACAAGCGGCTCCCAGAGCCCGTAAGTCAGAGGCCAGAACCACCCGAAAAAGACCGCCGTAAGCCCCAAGGCCATAAGAACCTTGCGGCCATCAAAATCGCCTAACATGGGATTAAAATTACCCATGCTTCTTTTATTTATGAGCTGGCCGAAAAATTCTCCCAAAGACATAAATACAACAAAGTTCAGGTACACAAGAAACGAGCCCTCCGGAAAAACCATTCTCAGACCGAAAAATAAAAATAGCTCGATAACAGTTATGACGGCAAGCAATTGCGGGCTTACAACCCGGCCGGGTTTTATAAGGCCCCTCAATTCTTCATCGGGTTTTATCCCGCTTATTTCTTCAAGAACATGATCGAGGCCTTTTTCGTTTATCATCCTGTGCAGCGCGACAGCGCTTTCATCCTTTGCGTCGAAATACTGCGTCGCGGCCGCGATCCCCTTCGCGAGGTTGACCGGTTTTACACCGCATTCAAGCGCAAGGCGCGCCGGCCCTACCAGCCTGTCCGCAGGCTTGAGTTTCCTCAATGGGTCCCTCCCGACCCTGTCAATCGTATCGGCGAGCATCTCGTTGTCAAAGCGCCCGATAAGTTCGCGGATATGGGCGTCCATCTCGTCCCTGTCAAAGGCGTATTTTCTTATAAGCCCTTCAGCCGCCTCATGAAGCGCGCCTTCGACAACCTCTTTTATGGAATCATCCCTTATGGCCTCATAAATATATTTGTACCGTTTGAGGTAACCGAGGTACGCGCATATTGCGTGGCCGCAGTTATGCATGTAGAGCTTCCTGTCTTCAAGCGCGGTCAGGCCGTCATGAAATCGAAGGCCGGGCACATTCCCCGGCAGGGCGCCCTTAAACTGGCTCTTATTTACCGGCAATTCAGAATACGCCTCACCGAAAACACTCGACGGATCAACACGCCGCACTGATTCAGGTATCACGGGCATCATCCGGCTTACGACCGTCTCGACAAACCCTGTACCGTCTTCTATCGCGGGCCTGGCTCCGGCGCTGACAGCGCCAAGAACGCGATCACGCACGTCCTTAGAAGGATCCGGCATGTTGCGCGCGATTATAATGTCTATCGGCGGGGCGCGCGGGACCTGGGCCAACCTGTGTTCGAGACACTTCCCTATGGTAACGCACGCGGGCTTAAGCGCTTTTTCCGGCACCGCAAGCGCAAGTATATCGGCGTCCAACACTTCCTTCATTACACGGTCCTCATCGCCCGCTATGTTCAAGGCCCTTGCTCCCGTTATGATTGTTTTCCTGTTTTCTTTGCCGACAAGGTAGAGAGGGTATGAACCATTCTCGTTTACTTTATCTATCATTGCCTGATCAACGTCCAGGAGCACTACCTCGTACCCGCCTTTCCTGAAAAGCTCGGCGATAAATCCCCTGCCGATTACTCCTCCCCCAAAGATCACTATTTTCTTCCCGGAAAGCGGCGCTGTTACCGGTTCTTCTTTTATACGCTTTGATTTCGCAACTTTTAAGAGTGAGCTGCCGAGCGCGTACCTCCTGATAACCCGCGTCCAGCCGGACGCGAGCACGTAGCCCACAATTGTACTCCAAAAACTCGCGGCCGCGTTCCAGGCCAGTGAAGTATATCCAAGCAAACCGGCCGCAACCGCGAGGCCGGCGACGGCGCTGACCGGTATAAGATAAGCGCGTTTCAGGAATTTGTTAAACCCCGGATAGGGCGTCAAAGGATGATTAGGCCGTTGCACAACATACACAGCCCCTATGACCGCGAAAAACGGGCTCAATGTGGCCGCGATACCTATTATGGCGCCTACGGTATATGAGGAATAATACGTAAAATGTATAACAGGGAACCAGAACAATACCGCTATCTTGAAAAATCCGTTCCTTGCGTAAAGCAGTTTCATTTTTTCTTTTGTGTAGGCAAGCGTCTCTTTTATCCATTTTTTGTCGAGAATTTCAAAACCGGCCGTCTTTTCGGCGATCACCCTTTCCCGGACAGCCATTACGAAGAACGACATCGCTATGAGAGGCGTACACGCGAGAAACAGGTCAGCAGCCGGCCGCATCCAGTGCGACCATATGCCGAGATCAGGCACAAATGTTTTTATCGCCGAAACATAATACGGTATGGCGAGATTGGCCACTATGAACGCCCACACTACCGCGATAATATAACGGGACAGGCCTTTATCTTTGTCTATAAGACTCGCCGCGCAGTGCCCCCATGCCGTCGTGCACACATAATAAGTCGTGTACTTAAGAATATTGCCGTTAAATGTGTCGAAGAACGCGATATAGGCGTTCCAGAGGGCGCCGAGGTTTCCGATGTGGGAGATAACGGCAGCAGTGATAAGTATGAGAGGGATGAGCGTAACGGCCCATAGGATAAAGGCTTTGGGCTGTAAGCTTTGGTCTTTGGGCTGCTTGTCCTTCGAAGCCCTGCCATCGTGTACCTTCGCAGAGGTGTGGGAGGATAGGCTTTGGGTTGTGGGTTCTGGGCCTTGGATCAGAGGCGCGGACGCGCCCTCGATCCTAAGATAGACTTCCGTGTCCCCGGCAACCTTAAACCTTGCCGCCGCGTTAGCCGGGTTTTTCGAGAATCTGTATTTCTCGTTACCGTCAACAGTTGTAAGAACATATTCACCGCTCGCGGAATCATATTCTATCTGCCGCCACCTGAAATCGCCGAGGTCGGTATCTTTAAACCGCCGTCCGATAAGTTCGTCAATAAGGTTTCTTAGTTTTGCCTCATCCGTAAGGCCGTTGTGAAGCGCCGAAGCGATAAGGTACCAGTAAAACACAAGCCCGGACATGTCCTGACGCGTACGCGCTTCGTCTATCACGTATCTGCCGGTTTCAGGGTCAGGGGAAACCGTGCAGGGCGGTTTAAAGAAGCTCGGCGCCGCGAGGCAAGACCTCACCTCATCCGCGGCAAAGCCGATATCGTTTACCAGCATCGCCGCAGCGAGCATGAGGCAGATAATTTTTATCGCTATATTTGTTTTCCTCACATCCATCCCCAAATCTTTTGATAAAGTATGCTATTAGTGTTCATCGCATTGCTTGGGCTTGCTCCGAGCGGGGCGTCCCCGCGAGGAACAAGACCAAGCAATGTAATCCTGACTCATCATGCCTTTGTCAAAACCTCCCGCACGTACCGTTTGTACTCCTCACGCATGTGCTCAGGCACATCGAGCGGCTGGAGTATCCTGACCAGCCCTGTTTTCTCAGAGGCATGAAGCGCGAACGCCAACGCCTCGGCTAAAGAAAAAATGCCCGGCGCGTTAGTATTGAGTATGACAAGCGGCACGCGGGCGTTTCTATAATTCCTGCCGCCGAAATAACCCATCACACTGTGGCCGTTGCCCCTTATCACGCAGAGTATATCCTCGGCCCTTATGTTTTGACCGGTGATAGAATTTACCGCCGACCTGCAAGCCAATCCCTTAACGAGCCCGTCAACCTGTTCGACAGCGTCTTCCGGGACCGGCATGTCACCGTATATATCCCTGCGGCAGACTATAGTCACCTTCACCTTGCCTGTCAGGTTCGCGATATACCGTTCAAGGCCCTCCACCGCAGCCCGGCAATTTGTATCTGTATCATAGTTGTCCGTATAGAGAATAACATTGCCGCCTTTTAACACGCCTCCTTCACCGGTAAGTCTCTGCAGGACAGGTCCGAAATCAGAGTATTTATCGCTTATGACCATGCTTCGCAACACTTCGTCCGCGTAAAGCACAAGGGTTTTCGGGTTTTCTTCGCGCACGGACATTGCCCGCGCGTCCGCGGCACCGGCCAAAAGCGCCAAAGCGGTCCTTATTTTCTCGCGAAGCGTACCCGTAAGCGATGCCCTCTCACGGAACAACCCCTCAAGCGTGATCCTGGTACCGGTCTCATTCATGCCGTTACGCGAAACTAACCTCTTCCCGTCGCCTCTTTGCATAAACCGCATACCCTCTTTGCCGGCTTGCCCGGATTCTACAATAATAGTCATTTGGGGAATCCCGGACGCGTTGGATAAGACTCGGGACACGCCGACTCCCCCCCTACCGAGGAAAGCGCCGTATGGTTTTAACAACTTCGTGCTTACAAATGCCCCTCTTTCCCATCCTTCCATTATCCCGGGATCGATACCGACCCCCTGATCAGACAACTCCAGGCGAAACCTGCCGGCGTTATCAAGCAGAAACAGCCTGAACCGGATCGACGCTGTTTCTTTATCGATACCGCCCATGTCTACGCGTTCGAATACGGCGTCAACAGCGTTAGGGATAAGATCGCCAAGTATATCGTTGACAAACGAGAATAATAAAACTTCGGGAGCCCTATCCATGATCTCTTTCTTGATCGCGCTGTGAATCCTCCGGGCAAGTTTCGCCATCGTATCACGGCGCACGCTATCCGTGTAACAGTCCGCTACCCCGAAACTCATGTCCATGAGCGCCTCCCCTTCCGCCTTTTCCTCTCTCTCGACAGGCCCGGCAGGCTTAACCCCGAGCAATTCCATGGCCTCGTCAGCCGTATCCACAACACTGACAATGTCCTCATCGCCCACGCTTATAAGCCCCGGGGAATACGACAACGCCGCCTCCACTATCGCGTTCTTAAGCGGCTGCCAGAAATTACGGCCCACAAGGATCACCGGCCTGCGAGGCATTTTGCGCGTGGCCATCATCCCCACAACATCAAATAACCTGTTCATTGTCTTTATCCCGCCGGGCAGGAAAACAAAGGCCCTCGAGTTCTCCGTAACCGTGACATGGTGATTTGACATGTCCTGTGAGACAATAAGGTTCTTTACCTGCTTTTCTTTATCTGCCAGAGGCCTGCCGGCCGACACAAGAAGCGAGGCCTGAAGCGTATCTTCTGTACCTGTTTCATGAGAATAATCTATCAGGGTATCCAGCAACTTCCCGCGGCTGCCCGCCCTTACCGGTATGCCTTTCCCGGAGAGTCCGGACATTATGCCTTTGGCAGCAAAAAGCGCGGGACTGCCATCAGCCGGTTCGCCCATGATCGTAACGCTCGGCTCCCACGCGCTTAATGCCTTAAGATTACGCGCAATCTCCCGGTTCGCCACCCTGACAGCGGCCAAATCGGATTTCAGTATCTTCCGCCGGTTCCGTTCCAGATACTCCATGGCGTCATCGAGTGAGTTTGTAATATGCGGAGGAGACGGATTCTTTTCCATGAGATTTTCTGCGGACCAGGCCGACAATAAAGCATCCATTATCGGCTGCCAGTAGCTTCTGCCGATAAGAACGACAGGCTCACCCCTGAGCCACACTTCAAAAAGCTCATCTATCGTGCCGAATCCGCCCGGAAAAACAACGGTGCCGAGACAATTCTCGTTAAGCCCGAGTTTTCGCGTAACAAAATGCTTAAAAACATATACCTCTTCGGCGTATTCCGTGGTCTTCTGCTCAAACGGAAGGGTTATCCTTATGCCCTGTGTTTTACGGCTGATTGCGGACCCGTCCTCCGCGCGCGCGCGCGCTTCTTCCCTCGCTTCGATATAACCGCGCAGCGGCGCGTCCATCATGGACGGCCCCG
>JBDRBZ010000249.1:0-5453 GCA_043822175.1 Candidatus Omnitrophota bacterium | reverse complement strand
CGCGCATGCCACCGCTATCAGGTTTACCCTGATGCGCTGACCTACTCTCTCAAAATCCAATTTTGATATTTCCGAAACCTCCTTTCTCATGTCAGCGTCGGATAACGTATCCTCAAGGAGGAAACCGAGCCCTGCAGGGTGATGGAATTTTTCATCGTGGCGGAACATTACGGTTTCGTTGCCGATTTCAAGCTTCGCGTCCCCTTTGCCAACGGTTATCAGCCGTATGGGCGGTTTAGCGGCCGAATCCAGCGCCTGTTTCGCGTTTTCCGAAACATCCGGGCATTTATCCAGAGAGACTTTCTTTCCCGCCAGCTGCATCGCAAAAGCCAGACACGTCGGGAAACCGCATTTCTTACAGTTGGTTTTCGGCAGGAGTTTATATATTTCCAGTCCTGAAAGAGCCATGAAGACCTCCCTCTTTAGAGATGTGTGTATCCGCATAATGCCGGGCAAAGACCCCGATCACTACATAAGCGGCGGCATTGCCAGCGCGGGATGCTTTTTCTCCTCAAGAAACTTCAGCAGTGACTCCGAATCTTTGGCCACGGTTTCGTCGCCGATCCTGTCAAGCAGGTCAGGTATGCCTATTTCCGCGCAGCGTTTTTTAAGCCGTTCCCCCAGGGCATCCTTGAGCTCTTTCGGAAGCCATACCAGGCGCTTAAGACCGCCGTCCGCCGACAGGAACTTTCTGCTCGCTACATATAGCCTGCCGACACCCATGAATCCGGGTGTCTGGTTTCCCCCGCCCACTGATCCGGCCAGCGTTGAAAACTTCATCCCGGCCGGCGTAATGTCGCTGTATTCCCTGTTTACGACCATAAATCCGTTGGCCTCGGGAAGCACGGCGATAATGCACTCGAAACAGCCGCATGAAGTCTCGTGAAATGTCATTATGGAGTAAGCGTGAAACCTCTCCAATGTTTTGTTCGAGCTTTTGTAGAGGAAGTCGTTTACGCCCTTCCATTCGCCCATGACAGGATCCAGGCAATCGCCTTTCTTGACGGGCTGGTTAGGCCCGGTCGGGTTGAGCTCAAAACACGCCTTGGCGTCAAGCCAGCTGTATGCGCCGCAAAGGCCCAGTCTCTCGGGTTTTACGATGCATACGTGATTGGGCGCGAAGCTCTGGCATAACGTGCAGCTGTAGAATGTATCGATCGATTCGTCGGTCATGCCCTCGATCCTGTCGTCACGCTCGTTATAGACCTTGACCGCCTCAGGCATGATTCTGTCCACATCTTCCTGGTTTGTGTAAATGGTCACCTGCGCCTTATCCACGATTTTGCCGTAAGTCTCGTGAAGCCGCGCGTGTATGATTGTCCCGAAATGCATTAGTTTGAATCCCTTGCGGTTCGCTTCCTTGGAGATCCTTATCCAGCACATGTTCCTCTGCCCCATGTGAAATATGCCCATGGCCTCATTCAGAAAAGAGTGTATCTGGCGTTCCAGTATGGGCTCGAAATCATGCTGCATCTTCCTGCCGGCTACCTCGACAAGGATGCCGAGCGGCCTGGCCTCACCCTCCTTCATTTGGTCGACTTCAGGGCCGACGATCTCGATCCGTCCGTCCTCTACCTGGTCAAGAGGCAGCGTCCTGACGTATTCAAAAGCGCTTGAGAATTTCCCGCCGAACTGCACGTACATGTCCTGCCTGCGCACCCTTTCCCCCTCGAAGGCCGGGCTGTAGGCCACGGGTATAGGGATTTCGGATATCTTGACTTTAACGCCCCTTACTTCTATGCAGCGCTGGATTATTTTTTTATAGTCGAATTCTTTCACAAGGTGCTCATATGTGCATATGCCGGTCGGCTTGATCTCGGGTATGTCAGTGTCCGCGATTACGGGGAAACCCATGTTGATGGCGCCGGCGCCTGTAGCATACTTTATGTCATCGAGCGGCCCGAGCGCGAGTCCGAACGAGAATACCCTTTCCTTGCAGTACAGGAGGCAGTCCCTGGCGTTGCCGGCCTTGATGCCACCGAACGTGAGCGCTCCCCTGATGGCCCAATGCAGCGGATAAATAGCGGATACCGTATCTCTGCCGTAGGGCACTATATAGGTATCCCAGCCCATTTCAACGCCCTCTTCTTTAAGCTGGTCGATAATACTGCGCCCGTTCGAGCTGGAACCCACAAAAGTCATTATGCTTCTTTTCTGAAATTCGCGCACGATTTCAACCGCGGTCTTATTGTCAGGGGCAGCGCCTAAAATTGCCGCGAAACCCGGCATCCTTCCGTCGACTAATTGGATGCCGAGCGTCCGCAGGATCGTGTCCGTGAAAAACCCGTTGCAGTCCGGCTGCGGCTCCTGTTCGTACAGGTACCGTACGGCGCATATCATTTCCTCGGCCAGGAGCGCCGCTATGCCCGAATCCAGTGCGTCTCCCAGGTAAGGCAGCCATAACTTGTCCGAGGGCGGCTCATGGAGGAGGGATTTCGCCTCCTTTAGAACAGGCGCGGTGTCTCCGAGAGTGCGCACTTCGGCCCCCAGGAGGGCGTTCGCCATCGGCAGGAAGAAAGCGGTCTCGGGAAATTCGAGCTTGTGGTCTTTGCCTTTCTCGCCAATCGCCCTATTTATGAGAGTTTCGGCTTCATTTACCAGTACCCTTGCGCCTTTAATGGCCGCCTGCGCTACTATTTTTGACATGCTTGGCTCCTTTTTCTGTCCTTATTTCTTATATGATAAAATGGTGCTTACGTATTCTTCTCCGGAAAACTTATCCCCGTGCCCGGCCACGAGGGGCAGAATCTTGGCGTAGTCAAATGCGTCTTCCATCAGGTGTTTCTTTACCGGAGAAACGTCGATTCTGTTTTTCATGAGAACACATATGATTCCGGCCGATTTTATGTCGCCTACGAAAACCATGCCCACGATCCTGTTTTCCTTTAATATTATCTTCCTGTATTTGTCACCCCCGGCCTTTACGAGGGTTTCATAATCTTTGTCGGATTTTCCGGGTTTCGTGATCCCCATCGAAATGGCCGGCAGGCCGAAGAAATCAACCGAATTCATGGACAGAGACCCGTCATAAGGTTTTGAAATCTTTCCGAGCATGTTGGCGGCCGCGATCCGGCCCTGCTCAACAGCGCACGGCCAGAGCGCGTTTACCCTGGGCTCCTGCCTTACTATGTCACGCGCCTCGGCGACATCGCCGGCCGCGTAGATATGTTCGTCCGATGTCCGCAAGAACTCATCGACAAAGATGCCATCTCTGACCGTAAGGCCGCACTCCGTGGCAAGCGCGGTATTGGGGTTAACGCCCTTGCCCACGATTACAAGCTGGCAGTCAAACCGCTGGCCGTTATCAAGCGCTATGCCCGTTACCCGGTTATCGCCGAATATTTCGGCGACGTCGGCGCCGGTAATTATGCGCACGCCGTTTTCGTCGAATTTTTTCGCGATTATGCCGGCGGCTTCGCGGTCCAGCATTTGCGACAATACCTGCGGGCTTTTTACGATGACAGCGACATGCTTGCCTTTTTTCCTAAGGGCGTATGCGTCCCTGAGCCCGATCAGGCCTCCCCCGAGCACTGCCGCATGATCCACGTTTTCGAGAGTCGCGATTATCGCCCTGGCGTCATCAATGGTCCTCAGCGTAAATACGCCATTTTTGCCGGCTCCGGGTATTTTGACGGTTTTGGCGGATGCGCCGGTAGCGATTAAAAGCTTATCGTATTCCGCAAGCGACCCGTCAGCGAGTTTTACTGTTTTAGAATCCCCTGTCAACGGAGAGGGCTTTTCGGCCTAAAACGGCCTCTATTTTATTTTTTTGAAAAAATCCTTTGGCTTGAAAAGGAGCTTGTCCTCGTTTATGGCGCCCGCTATCAGATACGTGAGGAGGCAGCGCGAGTACAGGGCAAACGGTTCGTCTGAAATCAGGGTTATTCCCGCATTTTTGTCCGCGTCGCGCAGGGCTTCTGCCGCGGCTACTCCGGCCGCGCTGCCGCCTATGATGACAAATTTCATGATTTTTCGCCTTTTTCTTTAAGCCGATCGAGCGTTTTTTTAAAGTCTGCCTCAGTGCCGGCGAATAACGCGCCTGTCGGGCAGGCCGCGACGCAGGCATACTCTTCCCTATCGGGGCACAGGTCGCATTTTACGGCTATATGCCTGCCGACGTCTCTATGTATCGCGCCGAACGGGCATGTCATTACGCACATCCAGCAGCCCACGCACTTTTCCGGATCCTGTATCGTTGCCCCGGTCTTCTTGTCCTTTGACAGGGCGCCGCTCATGCAGGCGGTCACGCAGGGCGCGTCCGCGCAATGCTGACAGTGCAGCGATATGACCAGGCCGTCCACGGTCTCGGCGTTGACCCTTTTTTGCGGCCGGACGCTCTCCCCGACAGCCCCGAAAATGTTTTTTGTCCCGGAATGCTCGACCGCGCAGGCGATCTCGCATGCCTTGCAGCCGACGCATTTAAGAATATCGCAGTATATTTTTTTCGCGGACTTAGCGGTTGTCCCTGTTTTTGCGCGCGCCATTCTATACCCCCACCGTATCCTTTGCGTACATTGGCTCCTTCAGCTTAAGGGCCTTGCGCTTGTTGTCAATGTGTTTTATCATCATGTGCGCCGCTTTGATGGGATCGGCCTCAAACGCGAATTTACCTCCCATCACCTTCTCGATCTCATTTGTGATATAGTTGGTGACGTTTTCGCTGCCCAGAACCGGATGCGGTGTTCCGAACAGTGTGTAGACACCGCTCGCCACAAAATAGAATCCGATCGATATCGCTTTTTCACTCATCCATTCCGGCGCCGCCCCGGCTACCGGGAGGTCGCTTATGTCCTCACCAAGGCCGCCTTCAGCCACCATTGAAGCGAGTATCAGGAGTATGCGAGAATTATCGACGCAGGAGCCCACATGCAGGACAGGAGGGATTCCTACGGCTTCGCATATTTCTTTCAGCCCATCCCCCGCGTGTTCAAAAGCGCTCTCGGGAGACAGCAGGCCCGCTTTTGCGCAGGCTATCGCTGAACATCCTGTCTGCACAACAAGCACATCATTCTTAATAAGCTCTTTGACCATGGCGACGTGCGCCCAGTTATGACGGACATTGGGATTGCAGCAGCCTACAACTCCCGCCGCCCCTCTCAACCTGCCGGATATGATAGCGTCGTTCAAGGGGCGTATGGTGTGCCTGTATTTACCGCCCAGGATCCTGAACGCGTTTTCTGTCGTAAATCCCGCCACCAGTCCTTTTATCTCTTTAGGTATGTCGACCCGTTCCTTGACACGGTTTTTATAATTCTCAACGCCCTTTCTTATGATCGATTTGGCTATCTCGTATGCCTTCTCCTCTTTAAACTCGACATGCTCGACGCCCGGAAATTTGCATTTCGGGGAAGTCGTGACAAGTTTGGTGTGGAAACAATTGGCTGCGCTCGACAAAGCCGGCATTATGCACTGGACGTCAACCATCATGAGTTCCACGGCGCCGGTCAATATGG